>JAYWCO010000369.1:0-4272 GCA_043780475.1 Burkholderiales bacterium
CATCCTTCGGAAAACATGAACCGCCATAGCCAATGCCGGGATATAAAAAATGATAGCCAATACGCGGATCAGAACCCATGCCTTTACGCACGGATTCAATATCCGCACCTAGTTTTTCGGCGAGCAGGGCAAGCTCATTCATAAACGAGATGCGGGTCGCCAGCATGGCATTGGCGGCGTATTTAGTGAGTTCAGCGGAGCGAATATCCATCACCATAATGCGATCATGGTTACGCTGAAACGGCGCGTAGAGCTTGCGCATCGCTTCAATCGTTTCATCCTCTTCAGCGCCGATCACGATACGATCAGGCCGCATAAAATCCTCTACCGCTGCGCCTTCTTTCAAAAATTCCGGATTGGAAACCACCGAAAATTTGATATTTTGCGAACGCTGTTTCAACTCTTCAGCAACCGCATCACGAACTTTGTCAGCGGTACCAACCGGCACGGTTGATTTATCGATGACAATTTTAGGGCTGGTCATATGGCGGCCAATATTGCGAGCAGCCGCTACGACATATTGCAAATCTGCCGAGCCATCTTCACCCGGTGGCGTACCCACGGCGATCACTTGTATATCGCCCCACGCCACGCTCTCGGCAATATCAGTCGTAAAACGCAGGCGTCCGGCAGCAATATTATTGGCAACAATTTCTTTTAGGCCCGGCTCATAAATCGGGATGCCGCCGGATTTCAAAATATCGATCTTGCGTTGATCAAGGTCGAGGCAGAGTACCTGATTGCCCACGTCTGCCAAACAGGCGCCCGTGACCAAGCCAACATAACCGGTACCAATGATGGTGAGTTTCATGCGTTCTCTTTCTGTTCCAGCAATTTTAGATCGTGATTGATTTGATGCAGCGTGGCAATCGGGTCCGGTGCATGGGTAATACTGCGGCCGATGACCAGATAATCTGCGCCCATTTTAATCGCATCCAAGGGGCTTACCACGCGCGCTTGATCACCGCTCGCGTCGTTTGCAAGTCTGATGCCCGGCGTAACCAGCTGGAAAGCCGCGCCGAATCTGGCTTTCAGCCATGCCGCCTCTTGTGCTGAGCAAACCACACCGTCAAGGCCAGCCTCAAACGCCAGGGTCGCGTAATTCAAAACCGCTGATTTCATATCGGTCTGGAGACCTATTTCACTCAGCTCATCTTGCGCAAGACTGGTGAGGATGGTGACTGCAATCAATAACGGCTTATGGCCACTAAATGAATCTACCGCGTCCCGCGCCGCCACCAACATTTTTCTCCCGCCGCTCGCGTGCACATTCATCATCCATACGCCCTGACTAGCCGCGACCTTGCAGGCGCTGGCCACCGTATTGGGAATGTCATGAAATTTGAGGTCCAGAAATACCTCAAAGCCCTGCGCCATCAAAGCATCAACCACCTGCGGCCCCGCCGCCGTATGCAGCTCTTTACCGACCTTAACGCGGCATAGTTGCGGGTCAAGTTTAGCGGCGAGTGATAGCGCGTCCGCCGCATGGTTATAGTCCAGCGCAACGATAATGGGTTTAGGGTTCATCCGAATTTTTCTCTTTTTTCGCTTTTATATTTTGTCGCTTGGTGTGGCACATCAGCCCTCGGCATGCAGCCGTGCAAGATGGCGATCTGATGAATCATATTCTGCCGTACGTCGCGGCGGAAATGTTTCCCAGCCACCGCAGGCCGGGCAATGCCAATAAAATTGTTTTGCTTTAAAGCCGCACTGCTTGCAAAGATAAACCGCCAGGCGGCTGGAATGGCTGTGCACCAACGCCTTTAACATTTGCAAATCATTCTTGCGCTCTTCAGGTGCCGCCAGAATTTGCGCTTCCAGCAGACGATCCAAACCCACCAGCGTGGGATTGGTGCGCAAATCTTCCTTGACCAATTGGTACGCCGCCTCAGCGCCTTCACCCGCCATCGTGGCATTGAAAATCGCGTTCAATAAATCGAGGGCAGCGTATTGCCGCTGCAATTCACGCAGATGCAACAGCCCTTCAGCGCCACGGCCCAGCGCGGTATAACTGGCGAGCAATTTTTCAGCCATGAGCCCAAGATAGGCCGGGTCTTGCGCTTCGATTTTATGCCAGATCGCAATCGCTGCTTCATGCTGGCCGGCAGCGGCGCGCCATTCACCGCGCATCAGATGTACGCGGACACAGCGGGCATCAGCATTAAGTGCGGCGTCGAGTGCGCGTTCAGCCTCATCAAATTGGCCATGCCCGTAGCATTCTGCTGCCAGCTCGCAATAGTACTGTGCAATATCCTTGGTGTAGCGACGCTTGGCCGCGTCCGTGGCTGCGCCGGCATCAAGGCGCTCTGCAATATCAATGGCCTTTTGCCAGTCATTTTCCTGCACATAAATATCGAGTAGCAGGCGTAATGTTTGGGCTTGCTGCGCGAGCGTGCCGGACGCTTTGGCGCTCATGTCCGACAAGATGCGTTCGGCATAATCCAGCAGTCCGGATTTTTGATAATCCATCGCCAGCTCAAGCAGCGCTGTCACCCGCTGCTCCGCCGAAAGATCACTGCGCTCCGATAAACTTTGATGCACCCGAATAGAGCGATCCACTTCGCCACGTTTACGGAACAAACTACCGAGTGCGAACTGTAGCTCCACCGCTTCCGGGTTCGCTTTGGTGGCCTCGATAAAAGCTTCAATCGCTTTATCCTGCTGCTCATTAAGCAGAAAATTAAGCCCCCGGAAATAGGATTGCGGCAATACTTTTGATTCGCGCAGTAGTTGACGCAAATCGAATCTGGCGGCAATCCAGCCCGCCGCAAAAAAAGCCAGCGCGGCGATGATGGCCCACGGGCCCCAGCCCCAATCTAGCTGCATAAATAAAATTTCATGGTGTGAAGGTGGTGGAAGCGTCTGGCAATATCGTTGGCACTGGCGTTGCAGTTGCTGCCGAGGTAGCGCTCGACAGCGGCGGCAACTGGGCAACATCTTCGCGCGCTTTGTGCTGAAGCGCCCGATTCAATTTACGCACCTCGCGCTTCAGGCGAAAAATGGACATCAACGAAGCCAGCAACCCCAGCAACAAGCCGCCCCCAAAAAACCCGAGCAGTATCAATGCCAGCGGCGCCGTCAAGGTGGAATCAAGATAGCCGTGCAAGGTGACCGGATCAGCATTCTTCACGGCGAACCACAGCAACAACACCACCACTACCACCCGCACCATCCAGATCAGAATTCGCATAGCACCTTAGCCGACAATCAAAACATTGCTATTGTAAAGGACTGACACCCATTAACAACAGGCGACGTCATTCAAGGTCAGTTTGTGCAGGTGATGGAATGCATGCCGCAGCAGACCTTCAGCCGCATCATCGAACGCCACTTGGGCAATGCCGAAGCGCGTAACTTTGGATGCGCCAACGAGACTGGCAAATCTATCAATATCTGCCCATGCGCTTGGTCGTGCGCGCCAAAGCAATCGATAAGCGCGATGCAAAGCGTGGCGCTGCCTGGGTGATGATTGAAGCGCGCAGCAGAAATTTAAATGTCTCGGCCAAAAACAGGCATAGCAATCAAATTGAAACTCTTTCACTGGAGCAGCTTTTCGAGCATAAATGGCTGAAAGTGCGCTTGTATAGGGGAGTTTAATTTTTGTAAACCAATGAACCCCTGTTTCACCTGTTCGGGGAAAGTGATTTTAAATTTTAAGCGAAGGTGTATCTATTCAGTTTGAAATTCATGGCACTTTAAAAATAGATTTGAATACCCTCCCCGGAGCACGGCTTCATCGGGCGTACGTCCGGGGCCCAAGTTGACGGTGGTGAACGAGCAACAAACTTAGACCCCGGACATGCGCGAAACGATAAGACTGTTTCGCTTTTCCAGGGAAGGTGATTCTAAATTTTAGCCAAGGTGCATCTATTCAGTTTGCAGCAGCTCAGGGTCAGGCCGTGACTTTGCCCATCAGCTTATGTATTTGCGTTCACAATATGGCTCAGCAGCGGCACCGATAACCTAATAACGCTAGGCAGGAGTCAAGGCCCTTCCAGTTGAAGATGGGGCCTTTCATCGTTTTCCTGTCGAGGCTAAATTAGAACCTCGGTGGAATTTTAGAGAAATCGAAGCTTCCATCAGGGCGGACAAAATCGGCATGCGAGGCGGAGAGCATGCCATTGATTCCCTCTTGGCCCGCCACGAAGATACCAATAAAATCCGTCAAGCTGCCATTTTCGCTCCGAAAGACAGGAGAGCCACTCATTCCGCCTAGGTGCTTCGGGAAACGGAGATTTTCAGGATTCCGAATGATCTGCCGTTCCTGCTTTT
>JAYWCO010000370.1:0-7261 GCA_043780475.1 Burkholderiales bacterium
TGCACGTCCCAAAGGTGATATCAAAGCCGACCTGGAACGCGCGCTGGAATTATTCCCGCGCCTGAAAGAACGCCAGGATCAATTGGCCGGCACGCTCTCCGGCGGGGAGCAACAAATGCTGGCAATGGCGCGAGCGTTGATGATGAATCCCGAGGTGATTTTGCTTGACGAGCCGTCGATGGGGCTGGCGCCGATTCTGGTGGAAGAGGTGTTTCGTATTATTCAGCGCCTGAAAGCAGATGGCATCACCATGCTGCTGGTCGAACAGTTCGCGGCAGCGGCGCTGAACGTCGCCGACTATGGCTATGTGATGGAAAATGGCCGCATCTCGGTGCATGGGGTGCCGGATAAACTCAAGAATGACCCGGCAGTGTATGAGGCTTATCTGGGCGGCGCCAACAAACATTGAAACATTGATCGCGATGTCTTGCGGTAATAGATGGAAAAATTCTGAAACCTAACATTCTGATCACGCGACAGGTTTTTCCTGAGGTCATCGACTTTCTATCGGCGCATGTCGAGATAGATTACAACGCGGGCGATGAGGTTTTGACGCCCGGCGTGTTACGCGAACGCGCACGCAATACGGCCGGGGTTATTTGCTGCCTGACTGAAAAAATTGATGTGGCTTTTCTCGACGCCTGTCCCGCCATCAAGGTCGTCAGCAATATCGCCGTGGGTTATAACAATATTGATGTTGCGGCCTGCACCCAACGCGGCGTGATGGTCACGAATACCCCCGGCGTGCTGGACGACACCACCGCTGATTTCACCTTCGCTTTGCTGATGGCTGCGGCGCGCCGAGTGACTGAATCCGAAGCATGGTTGCGCCGCGGCGAATGGAAAAAAAGCTTCGCCGTTCAGCAAATGCTCGGCATCGATATTCATCACGCCAACCTCGGCATCATTGGCATGGGCCGCATCGGCCAGGCGATTGCCCGGCGCGCTGCGGGTTTTGATATGACGGTGCGCTACTGCAATCGAACCCGTCTCGATGCTGCGGCCGAGGCAACATTAAGCGTGCGCTATGCCCCACAGGAAGTATTGCTGCGTGAAAGTGATTTCGTGGTGGTGATGGTGCCATACTCAGCGGCCACGCATCACTTGATCGGTGCCACCGAACTCGCGTTGATGAAATCCAGGGCGATTCTGATCAACACCGCACGCGGCGGGGTGGTGGATGATGCGGCGTTGATTGATGCATTGAGCGCACACAAAATTGCGGGTGCGGGCCTCGATGTGTTTGAGCATGAGCCCGCGCTGAATCCCGCATTTTTGGAATTGAACAATGTGGTCATGACCCCACATATCGGCAGCGCCACCCGGGCCACCCGCTTAGCCATGGCGATGCTGGCGGCGGCTAATTTGCAAGCCGCACTATCAGGCGAGACGCCGCCGAATTGGGTAAATCGATAAATATCCGTATTTGCCAAACAAACTCTAATATTCACGGGCATTTTCAAGCATTCATGCTTGAAAATGCCCGCCAATGCTAGGGTTTAATTTTTTAATTTGAATTAGGAGCATTATGAAAGTCGCATTTTTAGGGTTGGGCGTAATGGGTTTCCCGATGGCGGGGCACCTCAAATCGAAAGGTTTTGAGGTCACGGTTTACAACCGCACCGAAGCCAAGGCCAAAGCGTGGGCCGCACAATACGGTGGCAACACCCAATCCACTCCCGCTGAAGCGGTCGCTGATGCCGACTTCGTGATGATGTGCTTGGGTAACGATAAAGACCTGATGGAGGTCGCGGTAGCCGCCCTCAAAGGCATTAAAAAAGGCGCAGTGCTGATTGACCATACCACCGCCTCGGCTGATGCTGCCCGCCAGCTCTACGCGCTCGCTAAAGCTCAAGGCGTCTCATTCATCGATGCCCCCGTTTCTGGCGGGCAGATGGGTGCTGAAAAGGGCCAGCTCACTATCATGTGCGGTGGCGATCAAGTCGTGTTTGATCTCGCCAAGCCGGTGATAGATACCTACGCCAAAGCCGCCACGCTACTGGGCCCATCGGGTGCCGGGCAGCTCACCAAAATGGTCAACCAGATTTGCATTGCCGGTCTGGTGCAAGCGTTATCAGAAGGCTTGGCCTTTGCCGAAAAAGCCGGGCTCGATGGCAATCTGGTGCTGGACGTGATCTCCAAAGGGGCCGCCCAATCGTGGCAAATGGAGAATCGTGGCAAGACGATGTTAAAGCGCGAATTTAATTTCGGCTTTGCGGTCGACTGGATGCGCAAGGATTTGGGTATCGTCATCGATGAAGCCAAACGCAACGGCGCGAAGCTGCCCATCACCGCGCAAATCGACAGATTTTACGAGGAAGTGCAAGCCGCGGGCGGCAGCCGGTTTGACACATCGTCCCTCATTACTAGACTATAGAAGCTTCGCACTTCATCACTCACTCATAATTGGAAACCCGACGTGATCAAACTTTATTATTCCCCAGGCGCCTGTTCGCTCGCCCCGCATATCGTGCTCGAAGAGCTCGGCATCGCGTTCGAACCGGTATTGGTCTCACTCAAGGACGGCGAGCATCTCAAAGCTGACTTCCTCCGTGTGAACCCCAAAGCGCGGGTGCCCGCGCTGGTGGTGGACGGCAAGCTGCTCACCGAGAATGTTGCCATCCTTACCTATCTGGGCGGCGGTTATTTAAGCCGTGGGCTGTGGCCGAAAGAAACCTGGAAGCAGGCCGAGGCGTTGTCGCTGATGGCGTGGCTCTCGTCAAGTGTGCACATCACTTTCGCCGGTATCGCCCGCCCGGAGCGCTACACCGCCGATGCCGCGGCTAAAGAAACCGTCAAAGCGCAAAGCCTGATCACGCTGCTGAAATACTTTGCCGAAATAGAAAAAATGCTCACCGGCAAATCCTTTGCCATGGGCGGACAATACACCGTGTGTGATCCCTATCTCCTGGTATTTTATCGATGGGGCTATCGCCTCAGTCTCGACATGAAAACCGAATTCCCCCACTGGACCAAGCACGCGCTGCGGGTAGCGTCACGGCCCACGGTGAAGCGGGTGTTTGAGGTTGAGGGCATCAAGATTGATGGCTAGCAGTGGTGTCACCTGGCATTTTTGCCAAACCCGAACCTAGCCTACTGAAATTTGAAATAAATGCTGCGTGTTGTAGGTCAGGGTGCTTAAGGTCCTCCCCAAGCTCCCTGACAGCGGCGCCAGAAACCGTATTCAATCCCCGCATCAATCTGCGCAGTACCAGCGAACCACGCGTAAAATGCGCTCTCTATGTCATCTGCTCCTTCCTCTTCCTCTTACTCTCCTGCTGCATCTGTTTCGCCCCCTGCCATGGTCGCTACCCGTGCCAACCTTATCCCTGATGATCTCCTGCTGATTGATCGCGGCAGGCTTATTACGCTGGATCGTAAGCGTCGTGATTTTATCAAGCAGGGTAAACCGCACGACCAACTTGAACAAAAATTTGCGGCTGAATTAGCGGCAGCGCAGGCACGGTATCGTGCCCGAAAGGCGCGCCACGCCTTGATCCTGGGGCCTACCGGGCCGGTGTTTGATGATGCCTTGCCCATCGCTGAGCGCAGGCATGAAATCGCGGCCTTGATTCGCCAACATCAGGTGGTGATTTTGTGCGGCGAAACCGGTTCCGGCAAGACAACCCAGCTGCCGAAAATTTGTCTGGAGCTGGGCCGCGGCATGAATGGCATGATTGGCTGTACTCAGCCGCGACGGATCGCGGCGCGCAGTTTGGCCACGCGGCTTGCGCAGGAATTAAAGCAGAGCGGCGGCCATACCGTGGCCTACAAAATCCGTTTCAATGACCGCACCGATGATTCAACCTTCGTCAAGGTGATGACGGACGGCATCCTGCTTGCCGAGACCCATAGCGATGCGTCGCTCAGAAAATACGACACGCTGATTATTGACGAGGCGCATGAGCGCTCATTAAACATTGATTTTTTGCTTGGCTATGTGAAGCGCCTGACGGTTCGGCGACCTGATTTGAAAGTGATCATTACCTCGGCGACGATCGATCCGCAAAAGTTTGCGCAGCACTTTGCGACCAGCTCAGGCATGGATGCGGTGCTGGCACCCATTATCGAGGTGTCTGGCCGTACCTTCCCCGTTGAGGTTCGTTATCGCCCCGAACATTTTCTGGACGAGGCCGAGGACGCGGTTGATATCGAAGACGCCGTAGTACGCGCGGTGGATGAGTTGCTGGTCGAATCGCAGCAGGGCGATGTGTTAATTTTTCTGCCGGGCGAGCGCGAGATTCGTGATTGCGCAGAAGCATTGCGCAAGCACACGGTGAATGCGCCCGGTGCCGGAATCCGTGCCAACCTGGAAATTTTGCCGCTTTATTCACGCCTGTCGAACGCCGAGCAGGATCGGGTGTTTCAGCTTAGCGGTCGCCGCCGCATTGTGCTCGCGACTAATGTGGCCGAGACCTCGCTCACGGTGCCGGGTATTCGCTATGTGATTGATGCCGGGGTCGCCCGTATTAACCGTTATTCCCCGCGCTCAAAAATTAATCAGCTCCTGATTGAGCCGATTTCACAAGCTTCGGCCCAGCAGCGGGCGGGCCGCTGCGGGCGGGTGGCGGACGGCATCGCGATCCGTTTGTATAGCGAGGAAGATCATGATGCGCGCCCGGCCTTCACCACACCGGAAATTTTGCGCACCTCATTGGCCGCGGTTATTTTGCGCATGAAAGCACTCGATCTGGGCGATATTGCCGATTTCCCTTTTATCGAGCCGCCCTCGTCACGCATGATCGAAGACGGCTATCGGCAGTTGTTTGAGCTGGGCGCAGTGGACGAGGCCAAAGCGCTGACGCCGCTCGGGGCCACGCTGGCGAAATTCCCGGTTGATCCGGCACTGGCGCGAATGCTGGTCGCGGCCGCCAAAGAATCCGCGTTGACCGAGGTGCTGATTATTGCCTCCGCGCTGTCCGTGCAGGACCCGCGTAACCGTCCGCATGACAAGCAGCAGGAATCACAACTGGCGCATGAAAAATTTGCCGATCCGCAGTCAGAATTTTTATCGTTCGTGAAAATGTGGGCGTTCTACGAAGAGGCACTGAAGCATAAAAAATCCAACCGGAAATTTGATCAAATGCTGATCGAAAATTTTCTTTCCCCGCTGCGCATGCGCGAGTGGCGCGATGTGCATTCGCAGTTATCGGAAATGGTAACCTCGCTCGGGCTGCTGTTAAACCAAGCCCCGGCGCGTTTTGAAAATGTGCATCGCGCCTTGCTGACGGGCCTGCTGGCCAACATCGGCACCAAGGCGCTGGAAGGTGATCATTACCTCGGTACCCGCGCGCTGAAATTCCAATTGCCGCGTGCCGCACAGCAGCACGCAGGCCAAAAAGCGACGCGCATGAAATGGGTGATGGCCGCTGAATTAACCGAAACCACGCGGGTATACGCGCGCACGGTGGCGAGTATTGAGCCGGAATGGATCGAGCAACTCGCCGCCCATCTGGTGACGCGCACCCACTTTGATCCGCATTGGGAACGTAAAAGCGGGCAAGTCGTCGCGTTCGAGCAGGTGGCACTTTATGGTCTGGTGGTGAATCCGCGCCGCCGGGTTCACTACGGCGCGATCAAGCCCATTGAGTCGCGTGAGATTTTTATTCGTCAGGGGCTGGTCGCGGGCGAGGTCGATACGCAGGGTAAATTTCTATGGCACAACTTACAACTCATCGGTGAGATTGAAGACATTGAATCAAAAGCGCGGCGTCAGGATGTGTTAATTGATGAAGAGGAAATGGTCGCGCTGTATGACGCGATTATGCCGGCAGATATTGTCAACATGGCGGGCTTTGAACGCTGGCGCAAAGAAGCCGAACGCACCAACCCGAAGGTGCTGGAATTTTCCCGCGAACAACTGATGCGTCGCCTCGCATCCGAAATTACTTTTGATCTTTTCCCGAAGCTGCTCAAGACACGCGGCGCCACTTATCCGCTCACCTATCGGTTTGAGCCTACGCATCCGATGGATGGTGTCACCATCACCTTGCCGGTGGCAGTGCTCAATCAGGTGCCGCCGGCACGTTTTGATTGGCTGGTGATGGGCATGCTGCGCGAGAAAGTCGCAGCTGTCATCAAGACGCTGCCGCAACGCCTGCGCAGCCCGCTGGTGCCGGTGCCCGATACGGTGAGTGAGTTCATCGAGCACATCATGAACCATGATGCCATGCGTGATTTGTCCGCCGCCGAAGCGCCGCTGACCGACGCTATCACTGCGTTTCTCAAGCGGGCGAAAAATATTGAGCCGCCGAAAGACGCATGGGATATAGCCCGCATTGCGCCGCATCTCAATATGAATTTCCGAATTGTGGATGCCGACGGTAAAGAGCTGGCCATGTCGCGCGATTTTGTGGCGCTCAAGGCGCAATTTGCCGACGCGTCGCGCACCGTGTTTTCCACCTTGCACAGCAATCGTATGGAGCAGGATGGCCTAACCCGCTGGCCGCTGGATATTGGCGAAATTCCCGAGACGATTAATTTCGAAAAGGCGCACATCCGTTATGACGGCTACCCTGCGTTGATGGATCATGAGATCGATGTGGCGATTCGCATTCTGGATGAGCCGCTGCTGGCCAAACTCAACCACCGGCGCGGCTTGACCAGGCTTTTCATGCTGGAGCTGGTTGAACAAGCCAAGTTTGCCGAGCGCGCGATCAAGGTCTCACCGGTGGCGGCGTTTCAATACGCGAATTTTTTCCCGGAAGCTAAAAACCATGCGCAGGATGCATTGAAAGTGGAGGTGGTTTACGCGGCTTTTGCGATGACGTTTGTGGATACGGAAAGCGGCATGGCAAACGCGGCCAAGCCGATGATTCGCGATGCGGCGCTGTTCGCCAGTACCCGTGACGCGCTGAAATCAAAAGTGATTGCGCATACGCAATTGCTCAGCGCCGCAATGGATGAATCGCTGGCGCTGGTGGCCGATATCAGGAAGCTGCTCGGCGAGCGTTACGTCAAAGGTTGGGAGCACATCGGGCCCGATGTGGAAGATCAGCTTGGGCATTTATTCAGCAAAGAATTTTTACGCGAAACCCGCGGCGCACAATTGCTGCATTACCCACGCTATCTGAAGGCGATTGCGATGCGCATCAACAAAGCCCGGGTGGGTGCGATGGAGCGTGACCTGGAGCAGTACAAATCCATTCGTCCGCTATGGCAAAATTGGCTGGGCGTGAAGAATCAGCTGGAGCCCACTATTCGCGACTACCGCTGGCTGGTTGAAGAGCTGCGCGTGAGCCTGTTCGCGCAGGAGCTGCGC
>JAYWCO010000371.1:0-3904 GCA_043780475.1 Burkholderiales bacterium
TCAGGCTCGCATACGGATCCTGAAAAATCATCTGGAAACGTTTACGCAGGCCGCGCAGCTCGTCGCTGCCGACCTTGGCCATATCTATACCATCAAACACAATTGAGCCGCGCGACGGCGTGTAAAGGCCGCATACCAGCCGCGCCACCGTCGATTTTCCGCAGCCGGATTCACCCACCAGCGCCAACGTCTCACCGCGATTGATGGTGAAGCTCACCCCATCAACGGCCTTGAGAATTTGTTTACCTTGGGCTTCCAGGACGCGGTTAAGCCAGGGCTTTGAGACATCAAATTCTTTGGCGATATCGCGCACCTCGAGGAGTATTTTCGAGGCACTCATACATCCACCGTTTGCTTGTTTACCGTATCAGCATTTGTATGTTGCGAGTCACGTGACCGGTCTTGTAACCAGCAGGCCGCCAGGGTTTTTCCCGCCGCTAACAGGCTCGGTCGCTCGGTCATACAGCGATGGTCAGGGACATCATTAACACGGGTGCAACGCGGGTTAAATGCACAACCGCTCGGAATCGCCGTCAGGCGTGGCATTGAGCCGTCAATTTGTGAGAGGCGTTCATGGTTGTCACCCACACTCGGAATTGCCCCCATGAGGCCGATCGTATACGGATGTTGCGGATGATGAATCACTTCGGCGACCGGGCCAATTTCGGCTATGCGGCCGGCGTACATCACCGCCACGCGATCAGCGGTTTCGGCAATCACGCCCATATCGTGGGTGATGAGCATGACAGCGGTGCCGTGTTCGCGACCAAGCTTTTTAAGTAGCGTAATAATTTGTGCCTGAATCGAAACATCGAGCGCTGTGGTCGGCTCATCAGCAATAATAAGCTTAGGATTTGCTGCCAAGGCTAACGAGATCACCACGCGCTGACGCATGCCACCGGAGAATTGGTGGGGGTAATGATCGATCCGTCTATCGGCCGCCGGAATACCCACTTCTTCCAGTAATTCAATCGCTCTGGCGCGTGCCTGGGTGTGGGTTAGGGCGAGATGGGTCTCGATGGTTTCGGTGAGCTGGCGACCGATGGTGTAAAGCGGATTTAATGAGGTGAGCGGATCCTGAAAAATCGCGCCGATTTCGCGACCACGAATTTTACGAATCTCTTCGAACCCCAAATTATCGATGCGTTTGCCGTTGAAAATAATTTCGCCGCTCGCGATTCGTCCCGGCGGTTCCAATAAACCAATCACCGCCGCACCCGTAAGTGATTTGCCCGCACCGGATTCGCCTACCACCCCCAGCACTTCGCCCGCCGCAATCTCGAAGCTAATATCATCCACCGCCACCAGAATGCCGCGACGCGTGGGGAATTCGATGCGCAGATTTTTGACTTGTAGTAACGGTACAGAAGGTGTGATCATACTGATGCCCGCTTAACGCAGTTTGGGGTTGAGCGCGTCACGCAGCCAATCCCCAATAATGTTAATCGACAGCACCAAAATCACCAGCACCAACCCGGGGAAAACGGTAATCCACCATTCACCCGAAAACAGAAAATCATTACCGACGCGAATCAAGGTGCCCAGTGATGGCTGGGTCGGTGGCACGCCCACGCCGAGGAATGACAAGGTCGCTTCAGTAATGATGGCGGTACCCACATGCAAGGTGGCTAACACCATCACCGGTCCCATCACGTTGGGCAACACATGCGAGAACATAATCGCCAGCGAGCGGCGGCCAATCACCCGCGCAGCTTGTACATATTCCTTGTTGCGTTCCACGAGAGTAGAGCCGCGCACGGTGCGCGCATATTGCACCCAGCCAGAGGCCGCGATAGCAAAGATCAGCACATAGACTGCTACCTGGTCATGATTCTCTTTGGCAATGACCGCGCGCGCTACCCCATCAATCAGCAGCGCAATCAAAATCGCCGGAAACGATAACTGAATATCAGCGACCCGCATGATAAAGGCATCCAGCGCGCCGCCCACATAGCCGCTGATCAGCCCCAGCGTAATGCCGATCACCATCGATAAAAATACCGCGCAGATACCGACGACCAACGACACCCGCGAACCATGCATGATGGTTGAGAGCACATCACGGCCTTGATCATCCGTGCCCAGCAAAAATTCTGCTTTACCCGCTGCCGTCCAGGCCGGGGGTGAAAACGCGTCCAGCAGATTGAGCGTCTTGAGATCAAACGGATTGTGTGGCGCAATCCACGGCGCAAATGCGGCCGCGAGCAGACAAATCAGCGCCGCCATCGTCGCCACGATCACCAATGGATTGCGTTTGAAACTATGCCAGATATCGCCATCAAAAAAGCGGCGCATTAGATCGACCATATCAGTGGCCTCCCGAAGTGGCGCGGTCAACACGCAGGCGTGGATCCACCACGTAATAAAGCATATCAACCATTAAATTTATACTCACAAAAATGAAACCGATTAAACACAGATAAGCCGCCATCACCGGTATATCTGCAAATTGAACGGCCTGAATAAATAGCAGGCCCATGCCGGGCCACTGAAATACCGTCTCTGTAATAATCGCAAAAGCGATCAAGCCGCCAAGCTGCAAGCCGGTAATGGTGATGACCGGCACCAGCGTATTTTTAAGGGCGTGACCAAAATGTACGGCATGATTGGTCAAGCCGCGCGCGCGGGCGAATTTGATGTAATCGGTGCGCAGGACTTCGAGCATTTCCGCGCGTACCAAACGCATGATCAGCGTGACCGGGTAAAAGCCCAGCGTAATCGCCGGCAATACCAGTGCCTTCAAGCCTGACTTCGTTAAAAAGCCGGTTGACCAATAACCAATCTGGGTCACGTCACCGCGCCCGAACGAGGGTAGCCACCCCAGCCAAACCGCAAAGATCAGAATCAAAAAAATGCCGATCAAAAAATTGGGTAGCGACACACCAATCAGGGAGCCGGTGAGAAATATTTTTGAGACCCAGCTATCCCGCTTTAACGCCGTAAATATCCCCATGGGAATACCAATCAACAGCCCCAGCGCCGCAGCGGTCATGGCCAGCTCCAGTGTGGCGGGCAGACGTTCTATCAGCAGTTGCGATACCGGGCGGCCCAGGCGCAGCGAAATACCAAAATTGCCCTGCAAGCCGTTTTTGACGAAGACCGCAAATTGCACATAGGACGGCTCATCCAGGCCCAGCGATTTACGTACTTCTTCGCGATCCACCTGAGTCGCTTCCGGCGGCAGCATTAATCCGACCGGGTCACCGGTGAAATTGAATAGCGAGAACGCAATAAAGCCAACCGCCAGCATGACCAGAATACTTTGCAACAGACGACGAATGGCGAAGGCGAGCATAGGCGAGGGTTTGGTAGAGGTGAATGAAAGATGGGCTTGGGTTGCTTCAGTGATGCTTAATTAATTTTGAACCGGAAAAAATATGCGATGTTATTCGGCGCGAAGTTGGCCTCAATATTTTTACGCATGGCCCACGGTATCACGGGTTGGTGCAGCGGAAGCGTCGCGATGTCTTTTTGGTTCAGTATCAGCGCTTCGCGAATCCAGCCATCGCGCTTTTTCATATCAAATTCAGATTTTATTTTACCGATGAGTTCATCCATTTTTGGATTGGAGTAGCGGCCATAATTGGAATCACCATTCGATGATTGCTCACCCGCATTGGTGTGCAGCAGCGCCTGCAGCGTATAGAACGAATCAAACGTGGTCGCACCCCAGCTCAACAAATAAAAGCTGGTGTCGAATTTCTGCAGTTTGGAAAAATAATTGGCGAGCGGCACGATATTCGGGGTGGTGCGAATCCCGATCTGGGTCAGCATGGCCGCCACCGCCTGACAAATATCAGCAGGTGGCTGATTGGCGCCGCAGTCGAGCGTAATCGAAAAGCCCATCGGGTAACCCGCTTCAGTCAATAGCGCTTTGGCTTTTTCGCGATTGAAGGGCAAGCGC
>JAYWCO010000372.1:0-1741 GCA_043780475.1 Burkholderiales bacterium
TTTTGCTCAAAACAGCCCGCGAATGCTGGCTTTTCGCTATCAGATGATCCAGCATTGCACTAGCAATATCCATTCCCGAATCGCGTTGCTGATCGGCAAAATAGCAGGGGAAATTGAGCTCAGCCAGCAACAGTTTTTGATCCTGGCTTTCCAGAATATCGATACCGCCAAACTCAACCCGCAGCACCAGTGCCGCCTTGAGTGCCATCGCAATGGCAGCCGGCGGCGCGGCAACCGCACCGATTGAGTCGCTGCCGATACTGTTGGTGCGGAAATCGCCGGGGCCTGCATGACGTGCCTCGCAGGCCACAACATGATCGCCGATGACGATGAGCCGATATGAAATCACATGCTCAAAATATTCCATGAGAATAGGTGCGGTGCCCACATAATCCAGCAGCGAAAATTGCGCGGCATAGCTATCGACGCGGATCACGCCGTTGCCGCCTTCGCTGCCCGGTATTTTGACGATAAGCGGAAAGCCACCCACCAGATTGACGTGTGTTTCCAGCGTCGCGCGCTCGCGCGTCAGCGCATGAATAGTGCGCGGCATGGGTATGCCATTTTTTTGAAACAGAATGCCGGGGAACAAACATTCAAACAAAGGTTCGTCATAAAAAGCGGCAACACCTGGCTGCCACAAGAGTTTTTCCAGCCGGTCAGTGCCAACCTCGGTGGCAGCACAGTAGAGCAGATCACCGGGTTGTGGAAACTCGGACGGCGTGTAGCTGAACTGGCTGGGGCTTACCATCACCATTTCAATATTGCGTGCCTGACAGGCGGCGGCTAGCACCGCATTGGTCGCCTCAAGCCAGGGCTGGGATATGCAAAAAAAGCGCATGGGGGTTATGGGATTACGGGCTTGGGTATTCATCACGATACGTAGCGGGTGGCCGGTGACCGATGGCCGCGTATCGCGATAAATAATTTTAGCCTTACGAATATCGGGAAATATGCGCGATTGCCAGGCGGCGTTTTTCATCGGCGAGGTCAGGCTGAAACATCGCGGTTTTTTCAGCTTTGACTTTTAACACCGGGGCAGTATTTTTATCGGTTGCATCCGCACCTTTACCTTTATCGAGGCCGGGTGATTTGTTGTTGTTCTCTTGGCCCCTATCAGCGCCGGGGGATTTTGTGGTGTCTTCTCTGCCCTTATCCGCACCGGGTTTTTTCCCTGGGGCTTCTTTTGATTTATCGGTGCCTGGTGCGTCAGGGCTTTGCGGTGGTGCGGTTTCAGCACGAACGGGTGCTGACACGATCATGGAAGCCAGCGGGGCGGCGGCTATCAATTGCAATGCATTTTTACCAAAATCTCTGCGATTCATAATTTTTCCTTAGCGTAAAAAAGTAATAGGTGGGACAGTGAAATCAGTTTTCAGGACATCGGGACTTATTCCTCGGCACACCACTGATAGCCTGGCGTGCCGAAGATTTTTAAATCGCTCTGATTAGGGTGCTACGTTGAAACCCGTACCAGATCCGCCGTTGCAATTACCGAGCGTGACGGCGGTGACGATATAATTGCCCGAGGTGCTGATCGGGTGCACATTCAGGGTGTGCGGGAACGGATTGGCGGCAGTGGCCAGCATATTATTGCTCTTGAAGCCATCGTTATATTCGAGGCGATATTGGCAATTGCCGGTGCCAATGACGGTAACGTCCTGTGCCTGGCCTGCCTTGAAATGTGCGCCATTGGTGGCAGTCAACTTGGTGATGGTCGGTGCATTCGGATCCACTGATT
>JAYWCO010000373.1:0-3243 GCA_043780475.1 Burkholderiales bacterium
ATTTTCTGTATTTTGACAGTGCCCGTATAGGAATCGTTTTGAATTAACATTTCTCCCGCACCGCGCAGCGATCCAGCTTTGCCTTTGCATACAAGACGCCAGCTAGCTACATTGTTTTTGAGCTTGTAATTCTGGGCTTCGCAGTTCATACCTGCCTCGATCTGTTGCGGAATAAGACGTTGTGGAAAATTAGCGTCACCTGAAATAAAGCAGCTAAGAGAATGCGCGATTGTTTTGGGAGGCGCTTTGCTGGCGGCACCGGTATAAATTTCGTTAGTCATTTCCCATAAGCCCGGTTTGATCGTGGCGGCTTCAACGGGCGCTGTAGCGGCTGTTGATTTAGCAGCCTCAGTTTTTGTTGTGGCGCTCTTGGTATCGGTTGGCTTAGTTTGTGCATATGCGCAATTCAAAACTGAGGCTAATGCCGAAACTAAAACAATAAGTGCAACAGGGGATGATTTTTTCATATGTCCTCTCAGGTTAATCACATTAATCATGACGCTTAATTTTGCGCCAACATTTTGGCATCAGCATTCAACCCCTTCGGCAACGGAAAAACAATACTCTCCGTGATCCCGTCGAGCTCGCGCACGCTTTGTGCGCCCAATGATTTTAGCTTGGCAATCACATCGCGCACCAGCACTTCGGGTGCCGAGGCGCCGGAGGTGACGCCGATGCGTTTTTTGCCTTCGACCCATGCGGGTTTAAGCTCGTCTGCGCTATCGACCTGATGGGTTTCACAGCCGAGTAATGCGGCGAGTTCGCGCAGGCGATTGGTGTTGGAGCTGGTACGTGAGCCGACGACGATGACCACTTCAACTTGCGGCGCCATGAATTTCACCGCGTCCTGACGGTTTTGTGTGGCGTAGCAAATATCATCCTGCTTTTGGCCGACGATATGGGGAAATTTTTCTTTGAGTGCATTGATGACTTTTTGGCAATCATCAACCGACAGTGTCGTCTGCGAAACATAGGTGAGCTTGTTGCTGCTGATGTTGAGCTTGACCACATCATCAACCGTTTCGACCAGATACATGCCGGTCTCGGATTGGCCTAATGTGCCCTCTACTTCGGGGTGGCCATCGTGGCCGATCATCACAATCTCAAAACCTTCGGCGCGTTTTTTAGCGACTTCGACATGGACTTTTTTCACCAGCGGACAGGTTGCGTCGAATACCTGAAAGCCGCGCTCATCAGCTTCCAAACGGATCGCTTTTGAAACCCCATGCGCACTAAAAATCAGCGTGGCACCTTTGGGAACATCAGCCAGGTCTTCGATAAATATGGCGCCTTTGCTGCGCAAATCATCGACGACAAATTTATTGTGAACAATTTCATGACGCACATAAATAGGCGCGCCATGCAGCGCCAACGCGCGCTCAACAATTTCAATTGCCCGATCCACGCCCGCGCAAAAGCCGCGTGGATTGGCAAGCAGGATTTCAGTTTCGGTGATGGTATTCATGGACGTACCTCATACCTTTTTATCTGCAATTTGATACAAAACTCTAGCACTGGCGTGCCGTTTAAGGAATTTTTGCTCTGCAAGCCGACCCCACGCTAGGGTTATAATAAATTTTCTTCATCCTCTGGCGGATAGCCAAAACGCTCTTCCTTCCACGGGTCAGCCTCGTTATGATACCCGCGCACTTCCCAAAAGCCGGGGCGATCTTTTTCATGGAATTCAATTCCCGAAATCCATTTGGCCCCTTTCCATGCGTACCGCTTGGGCACCACCAGGCGCGCGGGCCAGCCATGTTCCATCGATAACGGCGCACCCAAAACCGAGTACGCGATCAGCACATCATCATCCAGCAGCGCATGCAGCGGCAGATTAGTGGTGTAGCCATCAGCGCCATGCAGCGTCACAAACTGTGCGGCTGCGGTGGGTTGTGCGAGCGCAACCAGATCACGCGCTAACACCCCTTCCCAGTCCATATCGAGCTGCGACCAGCGCGTGACGCAATGCATATCGGCCATCACCTTGGTCTGCGGCAATGATTTGAATGCTTTCCAATCGAGCGTGGTTTCCTTATCCACCAGCCCGAACAAGCGCAGCGTCCATGTCGGCGTGTCAATCGCAGGACGAATGCCCATATCGAGAACCGGAAAATCTGTCACCCGCGATTGCCCTTGGGGGATGCGCGCATCAGCCGAGATTTTGCCGGGCTTCATGCCGCTCTCGATATTGCGTTTGGCAAGTGCTATTTTGCCTTCGATCACTTTGGCCCAGTTGGTCATGTTGCGGCTCGTGGTTTATCGTCTTCAGTTGGTTTGCCAGGCTTCCGGAATGAATCCCAGATCAGTAAGCCCGCACCAATACAAATCGCAGAGTCCGCAATATTAAACGCGGGCCATGGCGGCAGATTCATAAAACCCATGGCGTGAATCTGGATGAAGTCCGTCACCTGGCCATGCAAAACCCGATCATATAAATTACCCAGCGCGCCGCCGATCACTAATGCCAGCGCGGTACAGAGTAGACGATTATGCGGATTTTTTTTCATCATCCATAACAAAGCAGCGGTAATCACCAGTGTGATAACAATAAAAAATTCCCGCTGCCAGCCGCCTGCGCTATGCAGAAAGCTGAACGCTGCACCTTTGTTATAGGTCAGCACCAGGTTGAAAAAGGGCAGAATCGTCTTCGATTCATAGTCTGAAAAATTCGCGGTAATCGCGTATTTGCTAAGCTGATCGAGCACGAAAATAATCGCGCTAATGCCCAGCCATTTGGCCCATCGAACGCTATGCATAGTGGCGATCTTCATCTTTATGATTGACGACAACATCAACGCAGCGATTGCACAATGTAGAGTGATCTGCATGCGAGCCAACCTCGGCGCGATAGTGCCAGCAGCGTTCGCATTTTTGGTGAGTACTGGCCGCCACTTTTACATCAATGCCCGCAACACCATGGGCCGATTCGACCACGCTGGCTTGTGAAGTAATGAATGCAAAACGCAGATCATCGCCAAACGATTTCAGCAGGGCGAGCCCGCCACCGCTGGCGGCCAGCGTCACTTCAGCTTGCAGTGATGAGCCAATACTGCCTGCTGTGCGGCTTGCTTCAAGCTGCTTGGCAACCATGGTGCGGATATCGCGCAATTGTGTCCAGCGCGCTTTAAGCACATCTGCATCTCCGACTTCAGGCACGGCGTGATAGCCATGCAAAAATACGCTGTCTGAATTATCGGCATTTAACACTGACCAAATCTCTTCCGCCGTAAACGACATGACGGG
>JAYWCO010000374.1:0-7219 GCA_043780475.1 Burkholderiales bacterium
TGACAACAACCCGCGCCTTGGGAAATAAGTATTAAGTCCTGCGAGTAAATGTTCGTCAATAATTGATGGGCGTGCTTTACATCGCTTCTTGATTATGAATAATGAATGCTATGGGAAAGCAAATGCGGAAGCAAATTTTTAGCGCTAAATAAAATTGCTTCAATAATTATGTAATGACGTGGTGCAAACCAAGCAATATCAAAAAATCAGGGTAGTGGCATCGTTACAACTATGGCGTCAACAGAACGCCAATCAGTATTAACTTTCGAGGAGCGCATTATTTTTCGCGACCAACGCGAGCTGGCGAATATTGCTGAGACAACGTCTTATTTGACCAGTGGACCGAACCCTGTATCAAGTCCTTTTCCAAACCCGGATTTTGCGGTAGGGGACATCACGAGTTCGCTCCAGCAGTTGTCAGAGCAGCAAGGTTGGTCATATCCGCCTTCGGCATCATCATCTGCTAGTGCAGTTGCCCTTTTTCAATCCAAACTGGCGGCACTCCATGCGCTGCATGAACTTCCCGCCTTCGCACCCGTCACCAGTGTCAGCTATCAATCATCGGGCAGACTGTTAATCTTGGGATGTGATGATCGCGTGCTTCAGGCTGTAACACAGTTATCGGCAGCTACGGATGCTGAACCTGCATTATCAATTGCGGTGTTGTGGATGGACCTTGCTTCCGCTCCGCCTGCCGCGCCGATACCGGCGAATGTTGAAATAGTGGTCGGCGCCTGTTTTGCGCTAAGCGGATATTTTGGTGCATTCGAGTTGCAGTGGCAGCCCCAGGCAGGGCCGCTGCAAGTCGCGGCTTTTGATTTGGTTCTTGATTTATCGCCTGGTGCATGGTTCAAAATGCAACAGCCGCCGCAAGGCTATTTTCACGCGGCTGATGATCTTGCGATGGCGGGTGCAATAGCTGAGCTGCCGGACATGATTGGTGAATTTGAAAAGCCCAAATTTTTTGCTTACAAAGAATCGCTGTGCGCACATAGCCGCAGCAAAAAATCCGGCTGCAATCAATGTATCGATATTTGTTCGGCTAAGGCTATTTCCTCGGCGGGCGACAAGATTAAGGTTGATCCGCATCTGTGCATGGGCTGTGGCGCTTGTGCGACGGTCTGTCCATCGGGCGCGATGAGTTATCAATACCCCCGCGTGCCGGATCGCGGCGCACAGATGCGGGCGATGTTGAATGCTTACCGACTGGCCAGCGCAAGCAATGCCACCTTACCGAGAGCGGTGCTGCTGATTCATAACGCAACCGATGGCCGCGCTGCGCTCGCTGGCTTGGCGGCAGGCTTACCCGCGAATGTGTTGCCGATCGAGGCTTGGCATGTCGCTTCAACTGGCTTGGATTTATTGCTGGGGGCAGTCGCTTACGGTGCGGCGGGCGTGGCGATATTATCGGCCGGATCCGAGACGCCAGAGTATGCGAGCGCAGTGCAGCGCGAGATGAGGCTGGGGGATATCATCCTCAATCAATTGGGCTTTGCAGGCACGCACTTTTTCTGGATTAAGGCAGATCAAGCCGATTTTGCAGCAGCTTCTCCGGCCTCACTGGCCGCGCAGACCATAGCAGAAACCGTGACCAGACCCGCTACCTTCCACCTGGGCATTGACAAGCGCACCACGCTCGAATTTGTGATTGAGCATTTGCTGAAAGAAGCGAAGCTCAAACCGCATGAAATTCCGCTGCCACCCAATAGCTTATTCGGTAGCGTTAATGTTGATGTTGAAAAATGCACCCTCTGCCTGGCGTGCGCAGGGGCATGTCCTGAATCGGCGTTAATGGATGGCGCGGATTATCCACGTCTTAAATTTTTGGAGCGAAATTGTGTGCAGTGCGGTTTATGTGAAAGCACCTGCCCTGAAAAAGCGATCACGCTCACACCACGTTTATTGCTGACTGAACAACGTAAACGCGAGGTGGTTCTGAATGAATCAGCGCCGTTTGACTGTATTTCCTGCGGTAAAGCCATGGGCACCAAACTGATGATCGACACCATGCTCGGCAAATTAACCGGACATTCCATGTTTGCCGATGATGCGCAACTGAATCGTCTGAAAATGTGTGCTGACTGCCGCGTGGTAGACATGATGTCGAATAAAAAAGAATATTCGATCCTGACCGGAAGGAGCGCTGACTGATGCTCGCTGCTGCCACCAATGTCACCACTACCGCGGTCAATTTTGAAACGCCACGCGTGTTGAGCGCGGAGGATCAGGCCCGTGCTGATTTCTACGCACTCCTGGCGAGTCTGTTTTACCGTGCGCCCGATGAGCGTTTGCTGCAATCCATTGTTATAGCCAGCGAGCCCGTCGATGAAGAAAAATCCGATGCGTCCGAAAATTTAGTAAAGGCATGGCGTGCGCTGGCCGAGGCTTCCAATGTGGTGTCACATGATGCGGTGGCGGATGAATATCAGGCGGTGTTTATTGGCGTAGGCCGTCCGCCGGTGATGGTTTATGGCTCGTTTTATATGGCCGGTTTTATGATGGAAAAGCCATTGGCTGAACTGCGGACTGATTTGGCAAAACTGGGTTTTACCCGCGATGCCTCGGTGTATGAATCAGAGGATCATATTGCCGCTTTGTGCGATGTGATGCGCGCACTGATCCTGGGCGATTTGGCAGACAGCCCGGCCTCGATTGCCGCACAACGGAAATTTTTTATGCAGCATCTTAAGCCCTGGGTAGGGAAATGTTGCGCTGCGGTACATGACTTCGAAAGATCGAACTATTATCGGCATGTGGCCGAGTTGGCAGCAGCTTTTTTTGAAATTGAAATAGCCGCATTTGAAATTGACTAGATTGCTATGAAAAACCGGAGACGATGATGAGTAACCCTAAAGACACGATGCCAGCCAGCAATGAGCTTACGAACAGTCTTGCGAATAAACCTGCGAGCGAAAACCCCACAAGCCTGCGCAGAAATTTCTTGCTGGGCACGACGCTTGGCGCGGTCGGCGCGGTAGTGGCTGTGGTTGCGGGTGAGGTGCCAGAAGTCATGCCGGTAGCAGCGCTGGATGCGGCAGCAAGCGAGCCCAAAAAAGTCAGGGGCTATCACCTGTCAGAGCACATCGCGCAGTATTACGACACCACACGGATTTAATTCAGCTCCCGACAAATCAAGGACGAGGCGAACATCATGCTACTCACCAAAAAATCATCCCGTACGGCTAATCATGCCCTGCCAACAAACCTGATGCCCGGTGGCGCAACTGCCATCAATCGGCTCATGGGCACCGTTGACCGTCGTGCATTTTTGAAACGCTCCGGCATGGTGGCAGGTGCGGGCGCGTTCGCATCCAGCTTGCCGTTTTCGATGATGAAAAAGGCCGACGCGGCATCGGCCGTTGCTGTGGGTGCGGGTGCTGTCAGCAAAATTGAAATAAAGCGCACCGTATGTACGCATTGCTCAGTCGGTTGTGCGACTGATGCGGTGGTGGAAAACGGGGTATGGGTTCGTCAAAACCCGGTGTTTGATTCGCCCATCAATTTAGGCGCACATTGTGCCAAGGGGGCTGCACTGAGAGAGCACGGCCACGGCGAGTTTCGCCTTAAATACCCGATGAAATTAGTCAACGGTAAATACAAACGGATTACCTGGGAAGTGGCTTACGCCGAAATCGGCGATAAGTTGCTGAAGTTGCGCGCCGAGAGCGGCCCCGATTCGGTTTACTGGATTGGTTCTTCAAAACATAGCAACGAACAGTCCTATCTGCTGCGTAAATTTGTTTCTTTATTTGGCAGCAACAACTGTGACCACCAGGCACGCATTTGTCACTCCACCACCGTGGCGGGCGTGGCTAACACCTGGGGTTATGGCGCAATGACCAACTCCTACAACGATATGCAGAGCACCAAATGTGCAATGTATATCGGTTCGAACGCGGCGGAGGCGCATCCGGTTTCGCTGCTGCACATGCTGCACGCCAAAGAGGCCGGCGCAAAAATGATCGTGGTCGATCCACGCTTCACCCGAACCGCCGCCAAAGCAGATCAATATATTCGTCTTCGTTCCGGCTCCGATATTCCATTCATCTACGGGATGTTGTGGCACATCTTCAATAACGGCTGGGAAGATAAAAAATATCTGAACGACCGCGTTTACGGCATGGATAAAATCAAAGCCGAAGTGATGAAAAAATGGGATCCTAAAACCGTTGAAGAAGCCTGCGGTGTGCCCGAGGCTGAGGTGTATGCCGCGGCTGAAACCATGGCTAATAATCGTCCCTCAACGGTGGTCTGGTGTATGGGCCAAACCCAGCACACCATAGGCAATGCCATGGTGCGTATGTCCTGTATTTTGCAACTGGCGCTGGGCAACGTCGGCGTGAGTGGCGGAGGTACCAATATTTTCCGGGGCCACGATAATGTGCAGGGTGCGACTGACGTCGGTCCAAACCCTGATTCATTGCCTGGCTATTACGGACTGGCTGAGGGTGCCTGGAAGCACTGGGCCAAGGTTTGGAATATCGATTACGATTATTTGAAAGGTCGCTTCGCGTCTAAAGTGATGATGGAAAAGCCCGGCATGACGGTCTCGCGCTGGATTGATGGCGTGCTGGAAAAAAATGAATTGATTGATCAGGACTCCAACCTCAGAGCCGTTATTTATTGGGGACATGCGCCGAATTCGCAGACCCGCGGCCTTGAGATGAAAACCGCGATGGAAAAGGTCGATCTGATGGTGATCATCGATCCCTATCCCACGGCTTCTGCCGCGATGCCGGATCGCCAGGACGGGGTGTATCTGTTGCCGGCCTCGACGCAGTTTGAATGCGTCGGTTCGGCCACCGCATCGAACCGCTCGTTGCAATGGCGCGAGAAAGTAATCGAGCCATTATTTGAGTCACGGCCTGATCACGCCATCATGTATCAGTTTGCCCAAAAATTCGGCTTTGCGGATCAGTTGGTGGGCAAGCGTGATGGCAAACAAAATATTCAGGTCGTCACCACGGCGCAGGGCGAAGAGCCGGTGATTGAAGATATTCTGCGCGAAATTAATCGCGGCACCTGGACGATCGGCTACACCGGCCAGAGCCCGGAGCGTCTGAAGGCGCATATGCGTAATATGGATGCGTTCGATGTGAAGACATTGCGCTGTACCAAAGATGTGGTCGATAAAGAAACCGGATATAACCTGAAAGGTGATTATTTTGGGCTGCCGTGGCCTTGCTATGGCACGGCTTCACTGAAACATCCTGGCTCGCCCAACCTTTACGACACCAGCAAGAACGTGATGGAAGGCGGCGGAAATTTCCGCGCTAACTTCGGAGTGGAGCGTGAAGGCACTTCGCTGCTGGCTGAGGATGGTTCGCATTCTTTGGGTGCGGATATTACGACCGGCTATCCTGAGTTTGACCATGTCCTGCTCAAAAAATTGGGTTGGTGGAGCGAGCTGACCCCGGATGAACAAAAGGCGGCTGAGGGCAAAGGCTGGAAGACCGATTTGTCCGGCGGGATTCAGCGAGTGGTGATGCAAAATCATGGTTGTCATCCGTTCGGTAATGCCAAAGCGCGCGCCGTGGTGTGGAATTTCCCGGATCCGGTACCGATGCATCGCGAGCCTATTTATTCACCGCGCCCGGATTTAGTCGCTAAATATCCCAGCCATGATGATAAAAAAACCTTTTGGCGTTTGCCCACACTTTACAAATCAGCGCAGGAAAAAAACAAAGACGTGAGTAAAAATTTCCCACTGATCCTGACTTCTGGCCGCCTGGTGGAATACGAAGGCGGTGGTGATGAAACCCGCTCTAATCCGTGGCTGGCTGAATTGCAGCAGGAAAATTTTGTGGAGATCAATCCCAAAGATGCCGAAGCACGCGGCATCAAAAATAATGAGTATGTCTGGGTATCCTCACCGACAGGCGGCAGGATTAAAGTGAAATCCCTGCTCACGGAACGCGTGGCTTCGGGCACCACCTTCATCCCATTCCACTTTGCAGGCTGGTGGCAGGGTAAAGACCTGCTCGATAAATATCCTGACGGCGCCGCACCCATTGTCCGTGGTGAAGCTGTTAACACCATCACCACCTACGGCTATGACAGCGTGACGATGATGCAGGAAACCAAAACAACCGTGTGTCAAGTTGCCGCAGCCTAACCGACACGGATACGGACAAGAACAAGGGAAACGATCATGGCAAGAATGAAATTTATCTGTGATGCAGAACGCTGCATCGAATGTAATGGCTGCTCCACCGCCTGCAAAAACGAGCACGAGGTGCCGTGGGGCGTGAACCGTCGGCGTTTGGTCACGGTCAATGACGGCAAGCCTGGTGAGCGTTCCATTTCGGTTGCCTGTATGCATTGCAGCGATGCGCCGTGCATGGCGGTATGCCCGGTTGACTGTTTTTACAAGACCGACGAAGGTGTTGTGCTGCATGACAAAGACCTGTGCATTGGCTGCGGTTATTGTTTTTACGCATGCCCATTCGGCGCACCGCAATTTCCGCAGGCAGGGGCTTTTGGTTTACGTGGCAAGATGGATAAATGTACTTTCTGCGCCGGTGGCCCCGAAGACAACAACACCGCCGAAGAATTTAAAAAATACGGCCGGAATCGTTTGGCCGAAGGCAAGCTGCCCATTTGTGCCGAAATGTGTTCGACCAAAGCGCTTCTGGCCGGTGATGGCGAAGTGATCAAATCGATCTACCAGCAGCGCGTGCAACGCCGTGGCAAAGGCGAAGAGGTGTGGGGTTGGGCGATGGCCTATGAACGTGGCGATAAAAAAATGTCGTCAGCCGCGCCGGTGAAAGCATGAGCGCCCGGCCGCATTGTAGCGGGGAAAATGGCTGGAAAGCCCCGCCAGTTCTAGTGTTTGGCAGCTTTGCTCTGGGTGCGATGCTATGTCTTTCAGCCTGCGGCGAGATCGATCAGAAAGCCAAAACTGAAAAGGTGTATGCCAAAAAACTGGATACGCATGCCTACGATGGCGATAAATTCAAAGGCGATAAAGCAAAATGGGAAGTGAGCATGGCAGAACGCAGCAGCACGCAAAATGAATCGGTCAAAATCGATGGTAAATAGTTTGCTGCTCGCTATTTCTTGCTCATAAATTAGCGTTTGAATTTTCGTACTTATTACGGAGGATGAATTAATGAAATCCAATAATTGGAAATGGCTAGCGGCGACCGCGGCCTTGGCCTTTTCTGCCGGACTCACCCAGGCATTTGCACAAGCGCCTTCAGTAACTACGGCAACTACA
>JAYWCO010000375.1:0-10736 GCA_043780475.1 Burkholderiales bacterium
ATCAAACCAGAAGCAGTGGCAAAGTGTTTACGGCGCTTGCGCATAATCGTGTCAGCCTCGGTTATGGCGGCCCGCGTTACGGCGTTTGGCACCTTAATTGTTGGCGCCGATGCGCTTTTGACCTAGGCTGCCGATTTTGACTGACCCATCCCAAATTGGCGCAACCCCAGGATAGGCAACGGTTCGCGAGGGCATGGACTGGGTCAATAGAATTCCGGCAGGTGGGTCAATTTGGTGTCAGCGGCAACAATCGGATCAATCTGTGCATATCTTCTGGTGGTGGGGTCGTAATCCCGAAATCAACACACTGTCTAAGACTAAGTTTTCTTGGTGCACCCACCAAGCCCTTGAATTTTTTAGTGCAGTCGTTTCAGGGTTTATTGGCACGGATCATTAGCCCAAGCCATGGGCTTGTTGTTGTCTTGCAATGAGCCTGTCGTGGGCGCTCGTCAGATTAGGTACGGCGGGCTAATTTACCGGGCAATATGAGCGCGTAAATACAGCGAAACTGACAAAAATCCACCCAGCCAACCCAGGCTAGTACCAATCCCCAGGACGACGAAAATTTGTTGCAGGCTAAGATATTTTATTGAAAAATCAGAGCTATACGAAACAGTGAGTGCCTGCACTTCTGCGCTGGCCCACCAGGTTAGCGCCGTCATCGCGAGAGTCGCTACGACGCCAGCCAGCAAGCCCTGATAGGCGCCATAGTATAAAAATGGTCGCCGGATAAAGCGCTTGGTCGCGCCAATCAGGCGGCTGACCTCGATCTCGTCTTTCTGCGTCAAAATTTGTAGCCGGATGGTGTTGCCGGTTACAAACACGACCGCTAACGCCAATACCAAGCCGAGCAGGGCAACGATGCGCTCCGCAAAAGTCGCAAAGCGCTTCAATTTCTTGGCCCATTCAAAATCCATCACGACTGCATCAACTTTTGGCAGCGCTGCAATTTCCTTACGCATCACTTCAAGCGCCGCCGGTTCAGTTGACTTTGGCTTAATTAAAAATGCATGCGGCAGGGGATTCGATTCAAGGCTCGCCAGTAAATCCGCCATGCTGGCAACGCGTCGCATTTCAGTGAGCGCTACTTCGCGGCTGATAAAGCGTACGTCAGTGGCATTAGGCATCGCTTTCAGGCGTTTCTCGATTTCCTTTGCGTCTGCATCAGAAGCCGTAACTTGCAGGTAAACATTAACATTGGGTTCTGTATTCAGCCGACTTGTGGCTGAGGTGATATTAGCAAAGGCGGCATACAAACCTACCGGCAGCATAATCGCCACTCCCATCACCAACACCGATAGCAAGCTGGCGACAGGTGTGGCGAGCAGACGCTTAATGGCGCGCTCTGCGGCTTGTAGGTGGGCGCTCAACCAAGCATCGATCATACGGCAAGCTTTCCCTGATCCAGATGAATGCGCCGGCAATTCAAACGCGCTAGGCCGACCTCATCATGGGTTGATAACAGCACCGTCACGCCGACCTGATTAAACGATTTAAATAAATCCATAATGGTCACCGCATAAGCTTGATCAAGATTGCCGGTGGGCTCGTCTGCAATCAAAATTGCAGGCCGGTTTACAATCGCGCGGGCAATGCACAAACGCTGTTGCTCGCCGCCAGAGAGCGTGATCGGCTGAGCCTTCTCGCGGTTCAGCAGCCCCACTTTATCCAGCGCCGCACGCACGCGCTTGCCGACCTCCGCGCGGGGAAAGGCCGAGATCGATAACGGCAGCGATACATTTTCAAATACGGAACGATCAAACAGCAGCTTGTGATCCTGAAACACCAAGCCTAAATTCTGTCGCAGCACCGCCAGGCCCGCCTCTCTGATCTGGCTTAAATTTTGATTGCTTACCAGCACGCTGCCTTGTGATGCCAACTCAATGCCAGCGGCTAATTTAAGTAATGTCGATTTGCCGGCGCCAGAGTGTCCGGTAATGGCGACCATCTCACCTTTTTCAATCGTCAGCGTGACGCCACGCAAGGCTTCAAAACCGTTGGGATAGCGTTTTACTGTGCTGGAAAAAGTGATCATTAAAACAACGCGTCAACAAATTCTGTCGCCCTAAATGGCCGCAGATCATCAATACCTTCACCCACCCCAATAAAGCGCACCGGTATTACCTTTTCAGCTCGCTCGGACGCCAGCGCCGCAATCATGCCACCTTTGGCCGTGCCGTCCAGCTTGGTCACCACCAGGCCAGTCAGTGACAATGCGTCATCAAAAACTTTCACCTGCTGCAGGGCATTCTGTCCGGTGTTGGCGTCGAGCACCAGCAGGGTTTCATGGGGCGCGTTCGCATCCACTTTGGCAATCACGCGCTTAACTTTTTTAATTTCTTCCATCAAATGTAGCTGCGTGGGTAATCGCCCTGCGGTATCGGCGAGCACGATATCAATGCCGCGCGCTTTGGCTGAATTGACCGCATCAAAAATAACGGCAGCAGAATCGCCCTGCTCCTGCGCAATCACGGTGACATTATTGCGTTCACCCCAAGTCATGAGCTGCTCACGTGCGGCCGCGCGGAAGGTGTCGCCTGCCGCCAGCATCACACTCAGCCCCTGCGACTGGAAATATTTGGCGAGTTTGCCTATAGTGGTGGTTTTCCCTGCGCCATTGACCCCGACGATCATGATGACGAATGGCTTGGCCCCGCTCATTTGCTGCATTTTCTTTATATCCAGCGGCTGTTCAAGCGGCGAAATTAATTGCACCAGCGCCGCTTTAAATTCAGCCTGCAAGGCAGTGCCGTCGGCAATATTTTTTTCCTTGGCCACACGCCGCAAATCTGCAATCAGCCGCGTGGTTGCGCGCATGCCGACATCGGCCGAGATCAGCGCTGTTTCCAGTTCATCGAACAGCGCTTCATCAACCTTCGGATAACGCGAAAAAAGATCGATCACATCGGTGTTGAGTACCGCGCGGGTTTTGGCCAAACCTGATTTGAGCCGTGACAGCCAGCTGCTGGCAATGACTTCGCGGGCTTCGCTGGTGCCGATGACTTCAGGCTCAACCCGGGTTTCTGCTGTCGCCTTCTTCGCGCCAAAAAGTGAAAACAAAAGGAATCCGTTCAGAATATTCAATAAGCGCTATTTTAAGGCATCAACCCGCGAAAGCCGAAGTATCATTCGCGTTTCAACTTATAAGATTTTTACACAAACGATGGCAGCCCCCCAAAAATTCCTGTCCGGCAATCCTCCAACGACACCGCCAAAGACACCGCAGGGTCGTAATCGCGTCCGCATTATCGGTGGCGCATGGCGCAGTCGCATGCTTGAATTTCCGGATGCGCAAGGCCTGCGGCCGACGGCGGATCGGGTACGCGAAACCTTGTTTAACTGGCTTGGCCAAACCCTGACGGATTATCGGTGCCTCGATCTGTTTGCGGGTAGCGGGGCGCTCGGCTTTGAAGCGGCCTCACGCGGGGCTGAGTGGGTGGTAATGGTAGAGAACAATCGCATTGCAATCGAAATATTAAAAAAAAATCAGGCCTTGCTGACGTCCGTGCAGTGCGAGATTGTGCAGGCAGATGCGCTGAGCTTTATTAAAAATACCCCGCAAATCTTCAACATTATTTTTGTCGACCCGCCTTTTGCCTCTGATTTTTTACCCGAGGTGCTACCAAAACTGACGCGATGCCTCGCCGCTAATGGTTTGGTTTATGCCGAGTGGCATCGGCCTTTGGCAGAAGTCATCGCTGGCACCGAATGGACGATTGTCCGCGAGGGCCGGGCAGGCCGGGCGTTTTTTGCGCTACTATCGGCGAAAGCTATCCCAACTGAGGCCAAGCCATGATCCGCGCTGTTTATCCAGGAACGTTCGACCCCATCACCCGAGGCCACGAAGACCTAGTGGCGCGGGCTGCAAAATTATTCGGCGAAGTCATCGTCGCCGTGGCGCACAGTCAGTCAAAGCGACCGTTTTTCACGCTTGAAGAGCGGGTGGGCCTGGCGGGTGACGTACTGCGCGAATACAAAAATGTCAGAGTAGTTGGCTTTGGCGGGCTGCTCTCGGAATTTTTAAAAGTACAGGACGCCAGCGTGATCCTGCGCGGCCTGCGTGCCGTGTCCGATTTTGAATATGAGTTCCAGATGGCCGGCATGAACCGCAAGCTCAACCCTGGTGTCGAAACCATGTTCCTCACCCCATCCGATAAATACATGTTTATCTCCGCCACCATCGTTCGTGAAATCGCCACGCTGGGTGGTGATGTCAGCGATTTTGTGCACCCCTTAACCGTTAAAGCGCTGATGGGTAAGGTCGGGAAATAATTTTTCATGGCACTAAAAATCACCGATCAATGCATCAATTGCGACGTATGTGAACCCGAGTGCCCCAACGGCGCGATCTATCAAGGTATCGAAATCTACGAAATCAACCCGGCCAAATGTACCGAGTGCGTCGGGCATTTTGATCAACCACAGTGCCGCGAAGTATGCCCGGTTGATTGTATCCCGCTCGATTTTGCCGAGAGCCAGGCTGAATTACACGCCAAATTTGTGCATTTAACGGCAGAGAAGCGGTTGGTCGCCGAGATTGATAAAATTTGAAACTCCCCTATCCACAGCTTTTTTCAGCCACTTTTGCTCCAACAGCCGTGCCAGTGCTAGAGTTTGACTAGCGATAAAATGCCTAGCCAGCCGCCGCAAAATCTAAGCGTTATCTGCTTCAGCCCGCCTGCCTGAGTAGCGTTCCAACCCGGCGCGAGCTTCTGCCAGCGCTTCATGTTTGCGCTTGATCACATCGAGCTCAGCTTGCAATTCGGCAATGCGCTCGGCTAAATCCAGTTCGGCTGATTTGACTTTGTCGATGCTGGTGGAGCGTTGTTCCATCCGGGTTTTAAGTTCGCTCAGTGGGGTTTCCAGGCTGTTGAAAAGGCCGCGCATCCAGGTGGCGGATTCGCGCTGGGCAATTTTAAAAATATTGAGCACACGTTCGGCCACCACGTCTTCGAATTGATCGGCCAGCGCCGCGCCGCGGCGGATGAGCAGGTTGCTGGTCTTGCCGAATTCGTTGCTGGCTTTGTCGCGCGCTTTGTCGAGCTCTATCTGGAAGCGCTGGGTTGCAAAAGGGTGTGCATCAAATTGTTCCATGCTGCCGAGTCCAAACTCTTTGCGCATTTTTTCCCCGATATTGCTAAACAGATTGCGAATTTCAGCGATTTTTACTTCAATCGCGTCCAGCTTTTCTTCGGTCAAGGCAAGATATTTATGGCAACTTTCCATCACAGTACCGGACATGACGCTGGCGGCGATGGCTATTTTGGCGCACTCAACATCCTTTTTAGCGGCTGCTAAATCAACAATGCCTGCTAGTTCCTCAGCCAATTTGTTATGCACGCTTTTGATGCCGCGCAGTTCTTTGAAGGTCGCTTCCAGTCGGTCTTGCTTGGCATGGGTTTGCTCAATGATGGCAGCCATCATTTTTTCATTTTTAGCGCGCACGATGCCGAGATTACTCAAGCCGCTCAATGCCTGATAACGCTGTTGGTCGAGCAATGCCTGCGCTGACTCGATCAGCCCGGAAAGGGTCGTGGTGATGGCGGCGGTTTGTGCATCCTGCCGGGAGCGCGGCAGGTGTGCGGCCAAACCACGCTCCAGTTGATAGAGGCGGCTTTTCAGAATTTTATCGGTATCGTTGGCGAAAGCGCCGGCCAGCGCCATCCTGGCCGAGACCGGGATCACGCGCATCGGATCGACATGCAGCAAGTCGGCGGTCTCGCGTACACGACGATCAATTTCGTGTAAAAATTTATGGTTGGATTCCGCCGAGCCGTCCTGGGGCGTGGTTTGCAGATCATCAATTTTATTGAGTACCACAAAGCGCGTTTGATGCGATTCAGCATGCCGCTGATCGCTGTGCGCGGCGGTGTTTTTCACGCCTTCGCTGCTTCGATTATGTCTGCGCTCTATGTTGTCTATATTGTCGTTCCTGTGTGCGGTCCGGCGTCCGCCCAAATGCCCACCGAGGTGCTCCCGCCAGATCGTTAAATCAGGCTTCATCACGCCGGTGTTGATGTCGAGTACAAGCAATACCGCATCGGCTTCAGCCAAGTGCTCGCGCGCCAATTCGGGCTCGGTTGAAAGTGCCGCTAGGCCTGGCGTATCGACAATTACCAGCCCTGCATCCAGCAACGGGTGCGGGAAATTAATCACTGCATAGCGCCAGCGCGGTACATCCACAAACGCGCTGGTAGGATCAAATAATCCGCTAATACGATCGGTTGGCGGTGCGGCTTCAGCCACGCCTACGCCTACTGTATCTTTAACGCCGTTAGCAGCATCAGTCGGCATGCTGATACCTTCGCCATGCAATCCCCAAGCGACTGCATCGCCGATCGAGATACGTTTGGTTTCAGACAGCGCCGCCAACGCTCGCGCCATCGATTCGGGATTGTCCGCATCAAACAAAACCGAGCGCCACTGGCTTTCATCGTCATACAATTCGGTGAAGCGGCGCGGGCTTTCGCGGGTTTCGATCGGCATCAGTTTCAAACCGGTTTTAACATTTCGGTCGAAGCGCAGCTCCGTCACGCAACGCGTTGTGCGCCCGGCACCGGAAGGCAATAAACGGCGGCCCAAATCGGCAAAGAAGAGCGCGTTAATCAGCTCTGATTTGCCACGCATATACTCGGCAACAAACGCAATCGTGACCCGCTCATGATCGATTCGCGCTTGAATCACTTCCAATTTGGCGCGCCCATCGACCGACATAAACCCGGTTTCATGCAACGCGCTGGCGACCCGCGCCACCTGCGTGTCGAGCCCGTGACGCCACGACTGCAAGCTGGCGAGGCGCTCAGTGAGTCCGTGTTTTACATTTATCATGTGGCTGATCCCATGGCCTATTATCGCAATCAATACGAATCGATGTTGGCTAATGCTGACATCGCGGGCAGAAATAGGTGCTGCGCTGCCCTTGTACAATCAAACGAATTGGCGCGCGGCAGACGCGGCACGCGTCGCCGCTGCGACCATAAACTGCGGCATCAAGCTGAAAATAACCTTGTTCACCATCGGTTTTAACATAATCACGCAGCGTGGTGCCGCCGGCGCGGATCGCGTCCTGCAGGGTTTTGCGAATCGCGCCGACCAATTTTTCGTAACGCAGCAGTGAGGTTTTTCCTGCGGCGCGCTGAGGGTGAATGCCTGCGCGGAATAGCGATTCCGCCGCATAAATATTGCCCACGCCGACCACGACATGGCCATTCATGATGAATTCCTTAATGCTCACGGTGCGGCCACGCGAGGCATTAAAAAGATGCTGGGCGGTGAAGGCATCAGACAGCGGCTCTGGGCCCAACACCTCCAATAGCGGATGCACCATTTCACGACCGGGAATCCACAACATCGCGCCAAAACGTCGAGGGTCGTTGAAACGGATCAGTACCTTGTTGGCGAATTCAATATCAACATGGTCGTGCTTGGCAACCGGTGTGGCGGACAATAAAACCCGCAGCGTGCCGGACATGCCCAGATGGCTCAACATGAAACCGCTGCCGACGCTGCCGACGCTGCCGACGCTGTCCAGGCTGTCAGGCTGGTGGTTAATCACGGCGCTGCGACGTGCACAATCCCATAGCAAATATTTACCGCGGCGAATAATGTTATTGACCGTAGTGCCCTGCAAAAGATCGGTAAAGTTTGCGGGAATAGGCCAGCGTAGCCGCCGCTCACGCACCGTCACCCGCACAATGCGCTGTCCCTGCACATAGGGCAGCAAACCAATACGAGTGGTTTCAACTTCAGGTAGTTCTGGCATGTTGCAGGGTTAGGATGGGGTGAGGTTAAGTTGATTGGATGATTGAGTAATTTAGTGATTCAGTGGCTGATTGATTCAGTGACTTAAGCGTTTGGAACGATTAGGCTAAAGTAAGGCCAAACAAGATTGCTCAAACAATGCCCAACATGAAACCAGATTGTGCCATGGTTCAATCTGTATCTCTTGGGCTCGCGGCCATCCAGCGCTACAAGGTAGATTAGATCGCAAAACCTGAGGGCAAAACCCCAAGCGCAGGATATGATGTGAAACTTATTTTTTGGATTGTTGTGTCGATGAAATCTTTCTCTTGCTTATCGTGGTTTATTTTTTCCGGGTTGGTGCTGAGCGCGGCGACGACCGTCATAGCGCAAGAGCAGGCCAAGGAGCCCAGGCAGCAGCCTGTGAAAAAAAGCGTTAAGTCGCCAGCCACCAAATTGGCGGCGCTGCGTGAATTACCCATCGAAACGCCCGAGGGTTTTCTATACGAATACCTGCTTTCAGAAATTGCCAGCCAGCGTGGTCAACCCACCCAGGCCCAGCGCGGCATTTTTGAGCTGGCCCAGCGTACGCGCGACCCGCGTCTGGCCAGTCGTGCGCTCGAAGTCGCCTTTCAAGCTGGGCAAATGAATGAAGCGCGCGAAGCTACCGTTTTGTGGCTTGAGCTTGAGCCCAATTCGGTGGTTGCTCGGCAAGTGCTAGGACGTATGGCAGGCAATGATTTAGCGGCCAGCCAAGCGTCATTTAACCGTTGGCTTGCGACGCCCGGCAAGGCGCCGATTTTATGGATGAATGTCGCCAGCGTCTTTGCGCGCTTTGCAGATAAATCGAGCAATCTTGCGGCGGTGCGCGAGCTCGCCAAGCCCTATCCCCGAATTGCTGAGTCGCATTATGCCGTTGCGCAATCCGCTCTGCTGGCCGGCGAAAATAACGCAGCTTCGGTAGCCATTGATGAAGCCATTCGCCTGAAAGCAGATTGGCCACAGGCCGCGATATTAAAAGCGCAGATTTTACGTGAAGCCAAGAGCGAAGGTGCTGAGCAGGCAGCGCTTAATTATGTGCAAAGTTTTTTGCAATCTCATCCCGGTGCAGGTGATGTTCGCCTGGTGTATGCGCGGCTGCTGGTAGCGCAAAAAAGCTATCTTTTAGCGCGCGAAGAATATCGGAAAATTGATGCTGAGTACGCCTTAAAAAAAATACCTGATGCTGAATCGTCTTATGCCATTGCGTTGATTTCACTGCAAATTGAAGATTATGCCGAGGCTGACAAACAATTTTTGCGAACCCTGGAAGCCAAGCCGCGCGACAGTAATCCGGTATTTTTTAATCTAGGCATAGTGGCCGAAGCGAGGAAAGATAATGATGGCGCTATTTCCTGGTTTCGCCGCGTAGGCGAGGGCGAATATTTTGTCACGGCAAAATTGAAAGCCGCTGGTTTGATCGCCAAGCGTGATGGTCTGGAAGCAGGACGCAAGTATTTGCATGATGCGCAAATGGCGGAAGAAGAAACGCCTGAAATCCGCATCCAGTTAATTCTGGCCGAAGCGCAGTTGCTGCGTGATGCAAAAGAATTTAGGGCGGCTTTTCAGCTGCTCGATGAAGCCGTGAAAAAAAGCCCCGATTCTGCTGAACTACTTTATGACCGTGCGATGGTGGCTGAAAAAATCGACAAGCTGGATGTGTTGGAAGCCGATCTGGCGCGCGTAATCGAACTCAAGCCCGGCTATGCACATGCCTATAACGCGCTGGGCTACACCCTGGCCGAGCGTAATAAGCGGCTTGACGAAGCTTACGGGCTGATCCAGAAAGCGGTAAAGCTTGCACCGGACGATCCGTTTATTCAAGATAGCTTGGGCTGGGTGCAATTTAGATTGGGCCGCACGGAAGAAGCGCTCGGCACCCTGAAAAAAGCTTATGGTAGCCGCCGCGATCCAGAAATTGCCGCCCATTTGGGTGAAGTGCTGTGGGTGGCGGGGCAGCGGGAGGAAGCGACAAAAATATGGCGCGCAGCACTCCTGGAAAATCCCGGGCATGACGCTTTAGCCAGTCTGATTGAAAAATACGCACCCAAATGAAGGGTGTCGCATGCGCTTGACCGAAAGGAAATGCTGCGCGGGATTGTTTGTATGGTGCATGTTGTCGGCCTGTACTTCAGTCCCCACGTCACTCCCGATCCCAAAACTTGTTGATGCTAAGCCGCAACAGACTAAGGAAGCGCCTTACTTTGCGCTGAGTGGGCGACTCAGCATTCGCCAAAACGATCGCCTCGATTCGGTCAAAATAGTTTGGACCAAAGACCCGCATGAGGAGCGCCTCAAATTTTTTTCACCGTTCGGCTCACAACTGGCCGAGCTTGTAAAAACCATCGGCGAAGGAGGGCTGACTGAAGTCGTGCTCAATAATGGCAGCCAGATAACCCGCGCGGATTCTATTGATGCATTGACTGTTTCCGTATTGGGCGTGGCGCTTGAGGTGGATCAAATTGCCCGCTGGGTACAGGGCATTGATCTGACCGAGAATCAGGCGCAAGACCTTCGTTTGCGTGATGGCAGCGTGTGGCAGGTAACGGCTGAGCGGTTTCAAAGCGCACAGGATTTTTATCGCTATGCAGCTCGCATTTCCGCGATCAAAACGGGTGGTGATATTGCGCTCAAACTCATCGTTGATGAATGGCGCGCACAATGATTTTGCATATCCTGGCACCGGCCAAGCTCAACCTTTTTTTGCATATCGTGGGTCGCCGCGCAGATGGTTATCATCTGCTCCAGTCAGTATTCACCCTGCTCGATTTTGGCGATAGCCTGACTGTTGAATCACGTAACGATAGCGTTATTGCCCGTACCAGTGAGCTTTCGGGCGTACCTGCGCATTCAGACTTAACGGTCCGTGCCGCCCATCTTTTACGTCAGCACACCGGATGCCTGCCGGGCTGTGATATCCATATCGATAAGCAGATCCCGATGGGCGGCGGCCTGGG
>JAYWCO010000376.1:0-1512 GCA_043780475.1 Burkholderiales bacterium
GATATCGGCATCATTGCGCGTGACCCATTGGATAGCGAGCTGGCTGAAGGTGTGGCGGCGGCGTATAAAAATCATCACGTCATGCTTTACTGGGCGCGCAGTCAGGATTTACAGCGGGCGCTGGCGATGGTGAAAGATGGTCATGCCAAACGTGGCAACACTGGCGACGCCAATTATTTGCGCGAGCTGGCTGAAGAGGCGCCGGTAATTGAGTTTGTGAATAATATTTTGGCGCAGGCGGTTGATGATCGTGCCTCGGATATTCATGTGGAGCCGGGCGAGCGTGAGTTTGAGGTGCGGTTCCGGATTGATGGTGTGCTGCAGCCGCGGGTGACGCGGCCGCGTGATGGCTTTGACGCGATTGCTTCGCGCATCAAATTAATTTCAGGGCTCGATATTGCGGAGCGTCGCCTGCCGCAGGATGGGCGCGTGACGACGCGGGTTTCTGGGGTGGAGCTGGATGTGCGGGTGTCGAGCATTCCCGGCGTGCATGGAGAATCGCTGGTGCTGCGTTTGCTGCCCAAAGAGCGTGCTGATATGAGCTTGCTGAAGCTCGGCATGGAGCGTGATCATCTGGCCCAGCTTGAAACATTACTGCAGCAGCCGAACGGGATTATTCTAGTAACGGGCCCTACCGGCTCGGGCAAAAGTACCACGCTGTATTCGGCGCTTGCCGCGATTAATGATCGCTCGTTAAAAATCGTGACGGTGGAAGACCCGGTTGAATATCGTATGGCGGGCATCACGCAAATTCAAACCCATGCGGAGATTGGCTACACCTTTGCGCGCGCGCTGCGCTCGATTTTGCGCCACGATCCAGATGTGATCATGATCGGTGAAATTCGTGATGCCGAGACGGCCGAGATCGCGATTCAATCAGCATTGACCGGGCATTTGGTGTTGGCGACGATTCATACTAATGATGCGCCCTCGGCCTTCACACGCCTGCTGGAAATGGGGATTGAGCCGTTTTTGCTCGCGACCTCGGTGCGTGCCGTGCTGGCGCAACGCCTGGTTAGAAAGTTATCAACGGTTGCTGAACATGTGCAAACGGATACGCCACCAGGCTGGCTCAAACAACAATTTGCCGAAATTAAATCGACCTATCCCGGGGTGCTGGAAGGGGAAGCAAAATTAGCCAAGCCCGCGAGCCACCATGAAACCGATGGCTACAAAGGCCGCAACGGTATTTATGAATTGCTCACCGTCACCAGTGAATTGCAGGACGCGATTGTGCGCCGCGCGTCATCACAGGAGCTGGCCGAGATCGGTCGCCGCACCACCGGCACCGCAAAATTTCGCACGCTGCGTGAAGATGGCTTGATCAAAGCGTGGAACGGTATCAGCAGCGTGGAGGAAGTATTGCGAGTGGCGGGATCGCAAAATACCAACTCGCACATCAACGCCAACGCCCAAGGCGCAGGTGACGACGCGATGCTGGCTGAAGATAGCGCATCGTAGCCCGTGAATATCGAATTTCGCTACGAAGCTGTGAATGCGCAGGGCGCGCCG
>JAYWCO010000377.1:0-3534 GCA_043780475.1 Burkholderiales bacterium
CGCGCCTGCTCAAACAGCATTTCGGGCATTGACCTCCTCTTTTTTTCCTCTTCCTCGCTTCTCCTCATCACCCGACCTCCTAACTTCTGCAATGCTCCAACATGATGACCCCCAAAGAAATTGTTGCTGAACTCGACAAGCATATCGTTGGCCAAGCCGCCGCCAAGCGTGCGGTCGCGATTGCGTTGCGCAATCGTTGGCGGCGCAGCCAGGTGTCTGAACCGCTGCGTCAGGAAATTACACCCAAAAATATTCTGATGATTGGCCCTACCGGAGTCGGCAAGACCGAGATCGCGCGCCGTCTGGCGAAACTGGCGGACGCGCCGTTTATCAAAGTCGAGGCCACCAAATTTACTGAAGTCGGCTATGTGGGCCGGGATGTGGATTCGATCATCCGTGACCTCACTGATATCGCCATCAAACAAGCGCGTGAAGCCGAGGCGCAAAAAGTGCGGCATCTCGCTTCGGACAATGCTGAAGATCGGGTGCTTGACGCATTGTTGCCACAGGCGCGCAGTTTTGATTTTTATTCGAAGCAGGCTGATTCCAACGAAACCGAAGATACGACTCGCCAAAAATTTCGCAAGATGCTGCGCGAAGGCAGCCTAAATGATCGCGAAATTGAAATCGAGGTTTCAGCGTCGCCCGGCTCAATGGAGATTTTTGGCCCGCCCGGCATGGAGGATTTAACTCAGCAGATTCAGGGCATGTTTCAAAACATGGGCCAGACCCGCCGCCGCACCCGCAAGCTCAACGTCAAAGAAGCGCTGAAGGTATTGACTGATGAGGAGGCAATGAAGCTGGTCAACGATGAAGATACGAAAATTCAGGCGCTGCAGAATGTCGAACAAAATGGCATTGTCTTCATTGATGAAATCGATAAGATCGCGAGCCGTTCAGAAACCCTGGGCGCGGATGTTTCGCGCCAGGGTGTGCAGCGCGATTTATTGCCGCTGGTTGAAGGCACCACCATTTCGACCAAATACGGCATGGTTAAAACTGACCATATTTTATTTATTGCGTCTGGCGCATTTCATTTGGCGAAACCGTCTGATTTAATCCCCGAATTACAGGGCCGCTTACCGATCCGGGTGGAGCTAACCTCGCTTGCGGTGGAAGATTTTGAAGCGATTCTGACCAATACCGACGCCTGCCTCACTCGACAATATCAAGCGCTGCTTGAGACCGAAAATTTAACGCTGCAGTTCCCCGCCGACGCGGTCAGGCGTCTGGCCGAAATCGCTTTTGCGGTAAATGAAAAAACTGAAAATATCGGTGCGCGACGTCTCTATACCGTGATGGAAAAATTGCTCGAAGCAATTTCTTTCGATGCGAGCGCACATGGCGACACCTTCACCGTAACCGCTGATTATGTCGATCAAAAGCTCGCGGTGTTGGCTGAGAACGAAGATCTGGCCCGTTACGTTCTGTGATGACCAGCAAATCATGAGCGCCACCATTAACCCCATCGTCAATATCGCAGGCTATAAATTTGTTGCGCTCGACCATCTGCCCGCGCGCGTAGTGGCGGTCCGGGAAATCGCGACCGCACAGGCGTTGAAAGGCACCGTCATACTCGCGCCGGAAGGCATCAATATTTTTGTCGCGGGATCGCGTACAGGGGTTGATGCGCTACTCGCCTATCTTCGCGCAATGCCTGAATTAGCCGACTTAGCCGTAAAGGAAAGTTTATCTTCGCAGCAGTCGTTTCGGCGCCTGTTTATCAAGCTCAAAAATGAAATCATCAAACTGAATCGGCCCGACATCAATCCCGCACTCACACCCGCGCCGCGCTTGAGTGCGGCGACCTTACAGCAATGGCTAAGCGAGGGCCGCGAGGTGGTGTTGCTCGATACGCGCAACCAGTTTGAGATCAATCACGGCACCTTCACCGGCGCAACCAGTATCGGGCTTGATCATTTTCCACGATTCACCGCGCGTCTGCAGGATTGGGCCACCACTGATCCCGCGCTCAAAGATAAGACCATTGTCACTTTTTGCACGGGCGGGATTCGCTGCGAAAAAGCCGCACCACTCATGCTGCAAAATGGATTCACCAAGGTCTACCAGCTTGACGGCGGCATTCTCAACTATTTTGAAAAATGTGGTGGTGCGCATTACGAGGGCAACTGTTTCGTATTCGATGAACGAATCGCTTTGGATCCTGCGCTTAATGCCGCGGCTGTGCCCGTTAGCGCTTAAGAGATTCGCTTGCATTACTGATGCCATCATCGCTAAATATAAAACGTAGAATGCCTATCCATAAGCATCTTCAGCCATTTATTCCCCGAACGCCCCGCCCTTAGGCCTTCATTGCTTCATACAGCTTGGTCACGCGCTCCATTACTTCCAGAATGTTGTCGCACGCCTTGACCACAAATTCCAGCTCGACCGGCGAAGATTTGTTGGCATTCAAGCGGTCAATACCCTGCTTCAGAAACAGCCACTGGGTTTCGGCCAGCGCCAGCTCGCTCTTCAGCTGATCAGAATTTTGCGCGGCGCGGAGCAGGCGATCCATATCGTTACGATATTCGGCTTCGGCTTTTTTCAAGTCATTGGCCACCACATCTGAGCGGATACCACCACTGCGAAACAAGTACAGCTTGGCGATGCGCTGTGAGAGGGTGCGCAGATCACCTGCGGTAGCGATCAAATCGCTGCGCGGTGATTTGGCGTAGGCCTGAATCATGATCGCGCCTTTTTGCGAAATCCACACCAGCTCCTCATTTTGCTCAGCCAATTCTTTGGCGGTAGCAAGCGTTGCGGGCTTGGCTTCAATACCTTTATAGTCGCTGAATAGCTGGTCAAGCAATTCATAGTTGTCGCGAATTTCAGCCGTGGGCGCCGTGGCCAGCAGCTCTTTCAGAGCGGCATCAAACTCTTTGAGTGAATCCTCAAGCTGGCGCCGCGCGCGCGCCTCCAATACCTTTTGCCCAATCATGCTGAAGGATTTAGTGATCCGTTCGGCCAGCATCGGTTGGCGCGCGGCCTTATTAAGTGCTGATGACGCATTAAATTTTGACTTCGGTGGCTGAACAGTCGGCCTTTTAATCGGCGGCTTAACGGGCGTTGATGATTGTGCAGGTGGTGCGGTTGATGTTGTTTGAGCCTGCACAGAGGCTGACATCGAAACCGACAACAGCATCGCAACAGCGCTCAGGGTTGCAATCGCCAACAGCGGGGATGAACAGGGGTGAAGCAAATGGGGCTGAAGCAAAGGCGGGGGCGTCATGTAAAGTCCAATTCTGAGAAATTTATTTTTTGACATTAGCAGTGAGCATACGCCTCTGCTATGGATAATGATGTCAACGAATGAAAAATTGACAATCTGCACGCTGTTTACGCATGACTGAGCGTATTTTTTAATACACCACACCGGAAAAATCGACAATGATATTTTGCTGCACCGCTTGTACCAGAAACGCCTGCAACTCAAATGCAGTATCGGCTTCTGATGCTGCATCGGCTGCTTCGGCTAAGGTTTTTTGTTGAGCGCAAGCGCTTAAAAAGCAATATTGTGCCGGGCTCAATTGC
>JAYWCO010000378.1:0-2654 GCA_043780475.1 Burkholderiales bacterium
TTGGCCCCACCCCTTCCCATCCCGAACAGGACCGTGAAACGACGTAGCGCCGATGATAGTGCGGTATACCCGTGCGAAAGTAGGTCATCGCCAAGACCCTAACAAACAAACCCCCAGCCCGTATCAACAGGCTGGGGGTTTGCCTTTGTGATAACAAAATCTGACCGCTATTAATTCTTTTACACACCTCGCTAATTAGCTAAACTCTCTAGCGTTAATGAAGACATCAGAAAATGACTTTGAACGCTAAAAAAATACTTAATGACGTGTTTGGCTATGCCAAATTTCGCGGCGCACAGGCAGAAATTGTAGATCGAGTCACCAACGGCGGCGATGCACTGGTGCTAATGCCGACTGGTGGCGGTAAATCGCTTTGCTATCAAATTCCGTCCATGATTCGTGAAGGCGTGGGGATTGTGGTTTCACCACTTATTGCACTTATGCAAGACCAGGTAGATGCGTTGTTACAACTGGGAGTCAAGGCTGCTTTTTTGAATTCTTCAATGGATGCAGCAGAGGCAAGAAAAGTTGAGCAACAGTTGCGAAACTCAGAGCTTGATCTTCTGTATGTCGCCCCAGAGCGCTTGCTGACGCCGCGTTTTCTTGATTTGCTGGCCCAATCAAAAATTGCTTTATTCGCTATCGATGAAGCGCACTGCGTTTCGCAATGGGGGCACGATTTTCGACTGGAGTATCGTGAGCTGACAATACTCCACGAACGTTACCCGGACATTCCGCGCGTCGCGCTTACCGCCACAGCGGACGGCCCCACGCGCCGCGAAATTATTGAGCGCTTGTCATTAGCAAATGCAAAGCAGTTTGTATCAAGCTTTGATCGACCCAATATCCGTTATTTAATCACGCAAAAAAATGATGCAAGGAAACAGCTCATTGATTTTTTGGTGGATCATCATGGTGAAGCGGGAATTGTTTATTGTCTTTCTCGCAAGAAGGTCGATGCAACTGCACAGTGGTTATGCGAGCGCGGGCATACGGCACTTCCCTACCATGCAGGCCTCAATAACTCCACACGTGCCACAAATCAGCAACGATTTTTGCGAGAGGACGGTATCGTTATTGTTGCCACGATTGCGTTTGGAATGGGTATCGATAAGCCTGATGTTCGGTTCGTTGCGCATCTTGATATGCCTAAAAGTATCGAAAGCTACTATCAGGAAACCGGACGCGCCGGGCGCGATGGGCTGCCATCTGATGCATGGTTGGCCTATGGCTTGAGCGATGTGGTGAGTTTGAGTCAAATGATTGAAAACTCGGACGCGCCGCAAGAACGCAAGCGGCTTGAAAAGCAAAAGCTCGATGCTTTACTAGGTTTTTGCGAAACCATTCAATGCCGACGTCAGACCTTACTGTTCTACTTTGGCGAGGCCTACAAAAATAACTGTGGCAATTGTGATAACTGCATCAATCCTCCGATAACCTGGGATGGCACTGTGGCCGCGCAAAAGGCGCTGTCCTGTGTATTCCGAACCGGGCAACGATTTGGCGCGGTCCATTTGATCGATGTTTTGCTCGGTAAACAGACCGAACGGGTTTCTCAATTTAATCATCATCAGCTAACTGTATTCGGTGTGGGCGTTGATCAAAATGAAGGTCAATGGCGCGGCATTTTCCGTCAGCTGGTCGCAATGGGATTATTAGCGGTCGATATGGAAGGTTTTGGTGGGCTGTCATTAACCGAGGCCAGTCGCGCGGTATTGAAGGGCGAGCGCCAGATAACATTGCGTGAAGAAAACGAGGCGCCCAAAAAATCGAAGCATGCTCGCGGTGCTGAACGTAGTGTAGGTATTGGCAAAGCAGGGGCCAAGAAAAGCGGTGTCAAAATTTTAGCGCTTGATGAGCCACTTTGGCAGGCTTTACGTGCCGCGCGAACCGCTATTGCCAAAGAGCAGGGGGTGCCACCTTACGTCATTTTTCACGACGCTACTCTACTGGAAATATTGCGTGTTAAGCCAAAAAATATGAGCGAAATGGCCGATATCACGGGTGTAGGCGCGAGCAAACTTGAGCGCTACGGCCCAGCTATGATAAAAATATTGGGCGAGTTTTAACAGTCCACATCGATAAAAATGGCCCTGGCGATTGTTACCACGCTGTCACCACGTATAGCGAACGGTATAGCGCACAACGCCTTCAGCCCCTTTGGCCAGTTTTAAGGTGTATTGAATCGTGCGCGCGTCTATTTTTTCGAATTCCTGGCTTTTACGCGTTATAGCCCAGTTGCTCCAGCGATATAAATTCTCTTTCACAATTACGCTGGTCGCTTCATCTTTCTGATTGCGTACTTTGACTTCAATATCTTCCTCCATCCACTTGGCGCTGGTGTCGATGCGAAAATCAACCTGACGACGTTCGCCAACCACATCAAATGCGTTGCCCAATTTAATTTGAATGATTTCATTTTTTGCGGTGTGATCGATTAAATCTTCGCCAATAAATTCCAGCGATTGGTCTTGATGGTCCAGTTTGGCAACACGGATTTTTCCGGCCGGTAAGGGAATGCCCAACTTGTTATCTTCGCGATTTTTGAAGCGTAAATAAACGTCTACTTTTTTATTTGATTGATTGCCAAAATTACGATCAGTTGTCGGCCCACCGTACCCGCCAAAATACTGCCCAGCTTGACCATAGTAGAC
>JAYWCO010000379.1:0-13113 GCA_043780475.1 Burkholderiales bacterium
GACCATTCATTCGAGTGCAACGTCGAGTTCCCAGCGACGCGCTTGTCATTCTGAAGATCAAGAAGCCACCGTTCTGCCGCTGCTGCATCCTGCGACAAGATCTGTTGTCGGCTGTTGTAAGCCGTTGGCCTTGGAGCGTAGCGCTTCCCCGTGAACATCGCTAGCATCTGTACGTTCATCCAGTAGTTCTGCGGTCGCTGGAGCTAAATGGATACCCCATTCCTGCTTGCCCTGGTCATGCTGATGCGCGGCTTCGTGGACGCGACATGATGCGCTCGGCAATCAGCGCATCGTTGCCAAAGGCACGGAAGGTCATGCCGTTAGAATGCACCGGCAATAAATCACGTAAATTAAAAATAATATCCGTCGCAGGTGTAAACGCAATCTCGCGCTGACCCAACAGCGATAAATGATGACGCGCTTTAATGTCTGCGATGATGACAGGCACGCTGGCGATATCGATTTCATCAGGCAGCTCGCCACTCAGGCCCAGCATCATCGCGGTGTCGGTATTGTGGCCACGTCCGGTATGCGCGAGCGAGCCGTGTAGTTCAACGCTTATGCGGGTGATGCGTGCAAAATCGGCGGCGGGTATTTCAAATACGAACCGTCGTGCGGCGCGCATGGGGCCCACCGTATGCGAGCTGGATGGGCCTATACCGATTTTAAAAAGATCGAAAACGCTGATGTACACGGAATTAAAATTAGGTAGATAAAATCAAGCGGGGGTCGGGGTGGGGGCATGAGTAGGGGCATGCGCCTGCAACCAATCTGCGGCCAGGGTTGCGAGGATTTTGACGCCGACTTTCAAACCGGTTTCGTCTACATAAAAACGCGGGCTATGATTGGATGGCGCGGTTTTGCAATCCTGGTCTTTCGGCGTGCAGCCGATGAAAAAGAAAAAGCCCGGCACCGCCTGCTGGTAGTAAGCAAAATCTTCTGCGCCGCAAGTTTTGGGACATACGCCTACCGCGCCCTCGCCCGCCACGCGTTTCAACACCGGCACTGACCAATGCGTAAGCGATTCATCATTGGAGGTCACCGGATAGCCGCGCGCGATATGCACATGCGCAGTGGCACCGCCTGATTCGGCAATCAAGGTGGTAATTTTTTGCACGAAGGCATGAATATCGCTGCGATGGCGCTCATCAAACGCCCGGATCGTGCCTTCCATTTTGACTTCATCGGGAATAATGTTGCTGCGGTTTCCGCCTTGAAAACTACCCACCGTCACCACGGAAGGCTCTTCAGTAATATTCATCTTGCGCGACACAATGGTCTGCAAGCCCAGCACAATTTGCGAGCCCACCACAATCGGATCAACCCCCGACCAAGGCTGCGCGCCATGAGTCTGATTGCCGCGCACAAAAATACGAAACTGATCCGCGCTCGCCATCAGCGGACCAGAACGATAGCCGATTACATTGGCATGTTGCTTGGACGTGATATGCAGGCCGAAGATCGCATCGACTTTCGGGTTATCCATGCAGCCTTGCTCAATCATCATTTTTGCGCCGCCCTCTTCGCCAATCGGCGGCATCTCCTCAGCGGGCTGAAAAATAAATTTAACCGTGCCCGTCAGGTCTTGACGCATGCCCGCCAAAATTTCGGCCACCCCCATCAAGATAGCCACATGGGTATCGTGGCCGCAGGCGTGCATCACGCCAGCTTCGGCACCATTCCACGGCGCACGCACGGTGCTTTTAAACGGCACATCGGTTTCTTCAACCACCGGCAGGCCATCCATGTCGGCACGCAGCGCCACGCAGGCACCAGGTTTGCCACCCTTAAGCACACCCACCACACCGGTATAGGCGACTTTTTCATGTACCTCGTCAAAGCCCAATTTACGCAAATGCGCCGCCACCATTTTCGCTGTTTCAAACTCGCGATTACCCAGCTCAGGGTTGGCATGCAAATGTCGACGCCACGCAATCACTTGTGATTCGAGGCGATCAGCGTGATCGCGAATAACAGCATCAAACTGAAAAAGATTATCGGGTGCGTTCAATTGGATCTCCTTGTTCTAGAGATTATCGCATCCTCAGATGGGGATTACTCAATGATGCAATGCCTGTTGGTACATTTTCTGTATGAGAACCTGAAACTGGAGCGACCGCTATAATCCAGAATAATCAGTAAAGTGTAGAAGCGTTGTGAAAGCGCAGCGTTTCGTCTACCCCATCATATTTATCAATAAGCTATGGATTTTCTATGAATCATCTGACGCCGCAACAAGCAGCCGAATTCCTCGCCAAAGACCCGACCGCGATATTTGTTGATTGCCGCAGCGAGATGGAATTTTTGTTTGTGGGTCACCCAGTCGGCGCGATGATGATTCCGTGGAACGACGGCCCGGAGTGGGAGATTAATCCGCATTTTGTCGGACAGGTTAAAAAAGCGGCGGGCCACTCAACACAGCGCCCGGTGGTGCTGGTATGCCGCTCCGGCAATCGCAGCGTGGACGCGGGCCAGGCGCTAGAGGCGGCGGGATTCAGCAAAGTATTTAATGTGCTGCATGGCTTTGAAGGTGAGCTCGACGAGCATCACCAGCGCGGCAATATTTCCGGCTGGCGTAAGGATGGGTTGGCTTGGGAACAGGTTTGATCATGGGTAAGAGTGCATGAAAAATTTTTATTTCCTCGCCATGATCATCGGTGCCATCGCACCGTATGCCACGTACTTTGGCTATCTGGGTTTGGTGCCGGGCGAATCGGGCGCGATGTCACTGGCGTATGGCAGCCCGATTGCGGCAGCCACGCTGGTTGATTTCTCGATTTCATGCCTGGTATTTTGGCCGTTTTTATTTTCAGAAACCAAGCAACATGGCATGCGCTATCCGCTCTTTTATGTGGTCGCCAATCTGATCATCGGGCTTTCGTTTGCGTTGCCTGCATTTTTATATATGCGCGAGCGTAGTATCAAACGCGGCATCACAGCGCAAGACGCCGAGAGCTCCAAACATAGCCCCGAACAAAGCCCCAAAAACCGCGCCAGTGCTTGAGTTTGGCGATGTCACATCAATCTAGTACGGCACCACCAACATCGCTGGCATGGACGATGTGGGGCCTCGCCGCCAGCTTATATTTCATTGCCTTCTACCATCGGGTGGCGCCCGCCGTGATCACCACCGAGCTGTCACAGGAATTCGGCTTAACCGCTGCCGCGCTGGGGAATCTCTCGGCGTTTTATTTTTATAGTTATGTGGCGATGCAAATTCCCACGGGCCTGCTGGCGGATCGATTCGGCCCGCGGGTTTTGCTCACGGTGGGTGCGGCCTTGACCGCTATCGGCACGGTCGTATTTGCGATGGCACCGAACGCGGCATGGGCGAACATGGGACGCTTGCTGATCGGCGGATCGTCAGGCATGGCGTTCGTCTGTATGCTGAAATTAGCGAGCCACTGGATGCCGGTGCGGCGATTCGCATTGACCTCCGGGGTAGCGCTGGCCGTGGGTGTATTCGGCGCCGTATCGGCGGGTGCGCCGCTGCGGCTGCTGGTGAATGAATTCGGCTGGCGTGATGTGATGTGGGCGGCGGCAGCGGTGACGCTATTACTCGCCGTCGTAACCTGGCTCATCGTACGCGACGATCCCAAACAACGCGGCTATAAAAGCTACGCAGCGGCGCATGAACATACTGATTCTGTAACGAATGTTTTCGCTGGATTAAAAGCCGTGTTGCGCTATCGGAATGTGGTGCTGCTGTTTTTTATTCCCGGCGCGATGACCGGTATTACGCTCAGCTTTGCGGGCCTGTGGGGCGTGCCGTTCCTCACTACTCACTACGGCCTGACGCAAACCAATGCCGCCGGATTGTGCTCCACCATGATGGTGGCCTGGTCGATAGGTTGCCTCACTTTCGGTGCGGCCTCAGACCGAATGGGGCGACGTAAACCGCTCTATATCGGTGGCATGAGCAGCACATTGTTGTCATGGTCAATATTTATTTTCGGCCCGCATCCTGGCTATCCACTATTGGTCGCAATGCTGACCGCGACCGGATTTTTTGCCGGCTGCTTCATCATCACCTTCGCCTTCGCCAAGGAATCAGTTCCGCATCAATTTGCCGGCACGGTATCAGGCGTATCGAACATGGGCGTGATCCTTGGGCCGATGGTATTGCAACCCCTGATTGGCGTGATCCTCGATGGGCGCTGGCAAGGCGCGCTGGTTGAAGGTAAACGCGTGTTTGATTTGGCCTCGTACCAGCAAGGCTTTTCGATGATGCTGCTGTGGAGCGCAATAGCGCTGGTGCTACTGTGCTTTACGCGGGAGACTTATTGCAAGCAGACTATGTGATGTGTCAAAACAACAAATCCAGAACGGTTATCCCAACAGGCTTTCAACTTGCTTGATGTCAGCCGGTCAAGCATTCGCCTGCAATGCGCAACTTCGGCGTAAGCGCAACAAAATCGTCAAAATATTTTGCCGTTTATCGATAAACGGTATAATCTTTTAATATGATTATTTCGTTCAAGTGCCCGGATACAGAGAGCTTGTTTGTGACTGGTCGATCAAGGCGTTTCGCCAACATCAAGACTATCGCGGAACGGAAACTCACTCAGCTTGAAGCGGCCGTATCATTAGTTTCTCTCAAAGCGCCTCCCGGGAATCGCTTGGAAGCTCTTTCCGGCAATAGAAAACGTCAACACAGTATTCGCATCAATGACCAGTGGCGAGTCTGCTTTGTTTGGACAGACAAAGGGCCGATCAATGTGGCGATTGTTGACTATCACTGAATGATGGAGGAACGAATGGTAAAAAATGGAATGCGACCTGTACACCCCGGCGAAGTACTGCGTGAGGACTACCTCAAACCGCTTGGCTTGAGCGTAAACGCACTGGCCAAACAACTGCGCGTGCCCGCCTCCCGGATCAACGACATCGTTTTGGAGCGGCGCGGCGTGACGGCCGATACCGCTTTGAGACTAACGCATTGCTTTGGCGGTGACGCCCAAAGTTGGCTCAACTTGCAAACCATCTACGATCTAAAGATCACTGAAAAAGCAAATGCTAAATTGATTGCCGCTCAGGTTATGCCGTACGCACTGAAAGCTGCTTAAGCTCAGACGTTAAGATGCTCAAATAATAATGCGGCAGCGCGAATGATTTTCTCAAATTAATTCACGCTGACCCCTTAGTGCACATCAACTAGGAAAGTAATAAATAGAATACCCATGATGAAATCCCCCAAAATTTTGAGTCTCTTTTCGGGTTGTGGCGGCCTAGATTTTGGGTTTCGCCAAGCGGGCTTTACGAACGTCCTCAGCATTGATATTGAGAATACAGCACTGGCGGTTCACCAAGAAAATTTGGATTGTCCAGTCCAACAATTGGATCTATCAACCAAGAATCCCGCGTTCAATTCAAAAGACGGAATCGACGTGCTGCTAGCGGGCTCGCCTTGCCAGGGGTTTTCAACTGGGGGTATTGGAGGTTTTCAAGCTAGTTGTCGCCTAAGTGTTGCATTTATGCGGCGATTTTTAATTCAACATTATTCTCCGGTTGATGGGCCGCTTCTGCGGCAGGTTTTTCAGGATTCAAGTGCACCACCCGGATCGGCTGCCAGTTTCGGGTAGGCCCACTCCAGCGCCCCGGGTGTCGCGCCTTCGCGGCCTCATAGACCTCGACGCGCTTGCTCAGTAACGCTATATCCAAGCCCGCATGGCGTTGCGCCGGCGTGACGAAACCAATAGCACTATGACGGTGTTCCTCGTTATACCAGTGAACGAAGCTATCAACCCACTGCTTGGCAGCCAACAGGCTCACAAATGGCTGCTCTGGATAAGCCGGCCGATATTTCATCGTTTTAAACAACGATTCGGAATACGGGTTGTCATTGCTGACCGCCGGGCGGCTAAACGACGGCACTACCCCCAGCGCTTGCAAGGTGGCTAGCATCGTTGCACCCCTCATCGGACTGCCGTTGTCGGCGTGGAGTACCACTTGGTTGGGGGCAATGTTCTCGCGCTCACAAATATCGCGTATCACCTCCCCCGCCAGCGCACTGCTTTCGACTTCATAGACCTGCCAACCGACGATCTTCCGGCTGAAGATGTCCATGAACAGGTAGAGGTAAAAATGGATTCCCTTAACCCGGGTCGGCAAGTAGGTGATGTCCCAGCTGAACAACTGGCGAGGTGCCGTTGCCGCGAGCGCACGCGGTTTGCTGCGCGGTTTCGCCGGTCTTTCTGCGCCACGGTGCTGGCGCAAATTCGAGGCTTTGAGCACGCGGTAGAAGGTTGATTCAGATGCGAGGTATTGCCCGCCATCGAGCAGCCGGGGCACGATCTGGCTGGGCGACAGATGGCCGAATGCGTCTGAGTTGGCAATGGTCAGCAGCTGTTGGCGCTCAAGCTCGCTGAGCGCATGGCCGGCTCGAAGACACTGCCAAACGCTGCGCGAGTGGACAAGCATTTGTTGCAGAGCATGACGGCCAATCGGTGGGAACCATCACTCTGCGCGGGCCACAGCCAGATTCACCGGTCGCGTTGTATCGAAGCCCGGAAGTCTGGAGCTTCGTCCAATTTGCGGTCGCGCCTGCATACAAGGGCGCGGCGCCGGCAAGGCGCTGCATGAGCACGTCCTGGCGTAGGCCGCTTCAAGCGGCGGGCAGCTCATGGTCTTAGACACCGCTGCGCTCATTGCCAAATACAGGGCTTGGGGCTACGAGGTCTGCGGCCAGTGTGATTGGAGGCCTCATACAAATTATGCGAGCGTAATCATGTCTCGGCCAATCACGCCGCAGGCATCAGAGAAAAGTGCGCCCTAACCCCTTCATCGAGGCGATGCGCACAGGCTGCGCCTTTTATGCGCCCCTCATCTCAAATATTAGGCATCCTAGTAATGGAAGCGCAGTTGAGCAATCATCAACGCGCCGCCATCAATGCGATAGACCATTCGGTGCTCGTCGGTTATGCGGCGTGACCAAAAGCCCGATAGCGCATGCTTCAAAGCCTCTGGCTTGCCGATACCGGTGAACGGTTCGCGTTTGATCTCTTTGATCAGTTTATTGATCCGTTCGACCATGCGTTTATCTTGCTCTTGCCAATAAAGATAGTCTTCCCATGCCTCGTCTGCAAAAATCAATCTCACTTCATGAGCTTCCGCGCAACGCCTTTACCGGCGCTCAGTTGCGTCGCTGCCGCGAGAAGGCGCTTGGCGTTTGACGGTGTGCGCAAAAGATAAGCTGTTTCCTCAAGCGCCTTGTAGTCCTCGAGCGAAAGCATGACGACGGCCTGTTCGCCGTTGCGGGTGATAATTAAGGCTTCGTGGTCGTTGCAAACCCGATCCATAGTGCTGGCGAGGTTTGCGCGAACGGTAGTGTAGGTCATTGCATCCATAATTTTTATGCTCCGAATGTGTACGCATTACTGTACATAATTTATCTCCAAGTGTCCAGCAGGAGAATGACGACACCCAACTCGTTGTCCTGAGTCCGAACGCACTGGCCAAACAACTGCGCGTGCCCGCCTCTCGAATCAACGACATCATTTTGGAGCGGCGCGGCGTGACAGCCGATACCGCCTTGAGGCTAACGCATTGCTTTGGCGGTGACGCCCAAAGCTGGCTCAATTTACAAACCATCTATGACGATCCCGATTAGAAACACTTGCATCCACGATGCTTTAACAAGCATTTATGGCTAAAGAGTCTCGTCTTTGCTAGTGTTTTAAGTCGGCATAGACGGCAAACGCTTCATCATGTTCAACCGCGATTTCGAGAAAGTATTGGGCTAAATGCGTGATGTCGCGTTATACCTAAAGACTAAGCAGCGGCCTAAAATAAGCAGCAACCTAAAAGTAAGCAGCATTATTTTTACCGCCTCGCTCTGAATCAACTCATTACTGCCAACCAAAGCGCCGAATATAGACGCGCTTCATGAACGTCGTTAGCAATGAGTAACCTAGCAAAATGCCAATCAACCAAACAAAAAAGTTTGCTGGCAAGGCTTGCAATTTGAAGTCGTCAGCCATTGGCCCCATCGGTAGCCACAGGCCTATCGCCATGATCAGCAGGGTCATGGCCATCAACGGTACCGAAGCATGGCTCTGGATAAAGGGCAGCTTGGGGGTGCGCAGCATTTGCACCACCAGCGTCTGCGTGAGCAGGCCGACCACGAACCAGCCGGATTGAAACAGCGTTTGGGTCGCGACCGAATTCGCATCGAATATCCACCACATTAACGCGAAGGTCGCGATGTCGAACACCGAGCTGATAGGCCCGAAAAAAAGCATGAAACGACCAATGTCGGCGGGGTTCCACTTCAGCGGTTTGGTCACCAGCTCAGTATCAACGTTATCAAACGGGATACCGATTTGCGCAATATCATAGAGCAGGTTTTGCACCAGCAACTGTAGCGGCAACATGGGCAGGAATGGCAAAAAAGCGCTGGCCACCAGCACTGAAAACACATTGCCGAAATTCGAACTCGCCGTCATGCGGATGTATTTCAACATATTGCAAAAAGTCGTGCGGCCCTCAATCACGCCATCATCAAGCACCAGCAGACTTTTTTCGAGCAGGATAATATCGGCCGCTTCCTTGGCGATGTCCACTGCGGAATCCACCGAGATACCGATGTCGGCTGCACGCAGTGCAGGCGCGTCGTTAATCCCATCGCCCATAAATCCGACCACGTGTCCATTCGCACGCAGCGAGCGCACGATGCGCTCTTTATGCAACGGCGTCAGTTTGGCAAACAAGGTGTGCTCTTTCGCCGCCATCGCGAGCGCTGCGTCATCCATCAATTCGATTTGCGAGCCCAGCAGCACTTGATCGGCGGGCAGGCCGACTTGCTGGCACACATGGGCGGTGACCAGCTCGTTATCGCCTGTCAGCACCTTGACCGTGACGCCATGCGCCGCCAACATTTTTAACGCAGGGGCGGCGGACTCTTTCGGTGGATCGAGAAATGAAATCGCACCGATCAATGTCAGTGCGGCTTCATCGGCTACTGAATAGGTGCTCTGGCCGCTAGGCATTTCTTTCATGGCGACCGCCACCACGCGCAGGCCTTCTTCATTAAGCGAGTGAGCGAAAACCAGCACCCGGGCCAGGGTAGGCGCGTCGAGCGGTATCACCGAAGCTGCGGCGCCCTCGCCGATCCGGGCATGCGTGCAGATTGCCAGCACTTCTTCCAATGCGCCCTTGCAGATTAGCTCGTGGTGGTCGTTATGGTCGCCTCGTTCTGAGACGACCACCGACATACGCCGACGCGTGAAATCGAACGGGATCTCATCGATTTTTCGATAATCGTCTTTCAGCCTGAGTTCGGTCGCCAACTCCACCCGTTCAAGCACCGCCCGATCAAGCAAATTTTTTAATCCGGTCTGATAGTAGCTGTTGAGAAACGCAAAATTCAACACCTCGTCTGATGCCGCGCCGAATGGGTCGGTCTTGCGCGCAACGGCAATTTTATCCTGGGTCAGTGTCCCCGTCTTATCAGTACACAGCACATCCATCGCACCAAAATTCTGGATTGCATCAAGGCGTTTCACAATCACCTTCTTGCGTGAAAGCATCACCGCACCCTTTGCCAGCGTAGAGGTCACGATCATCGGCAGCATTTCAGGCGTCAGGCCAACCGCCACCGATAGCGCAAACAAGAACGCCTGTAACCAATCACCTTTGGTGAATCCGTTGATCAAAAATACAATTGGCACCATCACCAATGCGAAACGGATCAGCAGCCAACTAACACTGTTGACGCCAGCCTGGAAAGCGTTAGGCGCGGTTTCAACAGCGCTCACTCTGGATGCCAGGGTGCCAAAATAAGTACGGCTGCCGGTCACGGCCACCAGGGCGGTGGCTGAACCGGACACCACACTGGTGCCCATGAACACCAGATTGCTTTGCTCCAATACCACCGCGCTTGTACCGCGCTGATCGCTAAATTTTTCGGTTGGCAATGATTCGCCCGTCATGGCTGCTTGATCGATAAAGAGATCCCGTGCGGCGAGTATTCTGCAGTCGGCTGGAATCATATCGCCCGCCGATAGTGCAATCAGATCGCCAGCCACCAAGTCGCGCTGCGCGATCTCGGCGCTAGCGGCCAGCGCTGTCGGTGATGGCGAGCCTGACAATGTGGGCTTAGTGCGAATGACCGAAGTGGTATTGCTTACCATCGCGCGCAGCCCTTCTGCTGCGCGATGCGAGCGGTGCTCCTGCACGAAACGAACAATGGTGCTCAAGGCCACCATCACCCCAATGACAATGGTGGCCTTGACGTCGGCGCCAATATACGAGAAAGCGGCTAGCGCGGTCAGCAATAAGTTGAACGGGTTTAGATAGCAGCGCCACAAGTGCAGCCATGCGGGCAGGGGCTTCTCATGTTCAATTTCATTGGGCCCATCGCGCGCCAGCCTTAGCGCTGCTTCGGCAGCACTCAGCCCGTTTGCATGAGATTGCAGACGCTGAATCGCCGCATCAGGCGCGTCGTGGGCCACCAGCAACATATCTCCCGCTGGATTTGCCACGCCCTGCGCAGCGTTTTCTTCTTGCGCGGTTTTCGCTACAGGTCTGGCGAGTGTGGCCAGCATTGGCCGGCGCGCGAAATGGCGTTGCGCATGCCGGCCGCGCAAGAAGGTGGTGAACCCCTGAGTTAACGCTTTGCGCACGGATTCACACCAGTTTTTTAAACATAGTTGGTGTTATGGGCACGGCCCACCTGACCTGAGGAAACGAACGAACGCGCTCTCTGCCGTTCTGTCGGGCCAACAAATTGCACCACATCTTCACCCTGATAAAACGCCATACTCTAGATGTCGTGTGCAATATCTGCATCACCGCCGCGCGATGCCAGTGTGTGTCGCGAGGTGGGGGAATACAGGTTTGCCAATACGATTCATAGCTCATCTGCGCCGTCCATACACACCTCGGTGCCAGCGCGGCCCGCAAGCATGTCTTCGATTTGATCGAGTGAGCCTATGACCGCGCGCTTACCCGTGGCACGGACAAACGCACTCGCGGCCGCAACCTTTGGCCCCATTGAGCCTGCCGGAAATGCGTGTCGCGCTAGCGCCGCAGGCGTCACCTTGCCTACTGCGCGTTGGCTAGGCGTGCCCCAGTCGAGATAGACCGCCGCAACATCAGTGGCAATAACCAAACAATCCGCATCCAGTTTTTGCGCCAATAACCCTGAACATAAATCCTTGTCGATCACCGCATCCACCCCGTGCAACGCATTGGGGCAAGTCGTATCAACACCCCGAGCCACGGGAATGCCGCCACCACCCGCCGCAATCACCACCGCCTGATGCGCGAGCAGCCAGCCAATAGCATCCAGGCCCAACACATGCAACGGTTGAGGCGATGCGACCACACGCCGAAAACCTTTACCGTCCGATGCCATGGTCCAATGCCGATCTCCGGCGACACGATCAGCTTCAGCTTGCGTGTACATCGCACCAATCGGCTTGGTAGGGTGCGCAAATGCCTGATCATTAGGGTCAACCTCCACACGCGTAAGCAGCGTGCAGACGGTGCGGGTAGCGGGCAGCCGATTAGCCAGCTCTTGTTCGAGCAGGTAGCCAATCATGCCCTCGGTTTCCGCGCTCAGCACGTCCAACGGATAGGGATCGACTGTGCGATCAATTGATGCGTAGGCAGCCGCCTGCAGCGCCAGCAACCCGACCTGCGGGCCATTGCCATGTGTCAGCACCAGATCGTGCATCACTGCCACGCGCGCCAGCTGGGTTGCGGCGAGCTTAATATTTGTAAGTTGGTTTGCGGCACTGGGCGTTTCGCCGCGCCGCAACAAGGCGTTGCCACCAATCGCCACCACCAGCTTCATATCATCCTCATGCGAGGGTCGCCACCAGCACCGCCTTGATCGTGTGCATACGATTCTCGGCCTGGGTGAAGACGATTGATGCCTCAGACTCGAACACTTCCTCGGTGACCTCAATCTCGCTTAAACCGTAGCGCTCGTGTACCTCGCGCCCCACCTCGGTGTCCAGATTATGGAATGCGGGCAGGCAATGCATAAAGCGCGTGCGTGGCTTACCGGTGGCGCGCATTAACGCGGCGTTCACCTGATAGGGTAATAGTTGATCGATGCGGCCTTTCCAAGCTTCTTGCGGCTCTCCCATCGACACCCATACATCGGTATAGATGAAATCAACACCCGCCACGGCTTTAATTGGATCGGTATCAATGGTGATGCGCGCACCCGTGGTTAGCGCCAGCTTTCGCATCTCGGCCACCAGCTCAGCGGGTGGCTGTAGTGCTGCGGGCGCAGCGATGCGCACATCCATCCCCATTTGCGTGCCACCTACCAACAGCGAGCAGCCCATGTTAAAACTCGCGTCACCCAGATAACAAAACGATAATTCATGCAGCGGCTTCTCGCCAAATTGCTCCATCGTCAGCAGATCTGCCAGCACCTGCGTGGGATGCGCTTCGTCGGTCAAGCCGTTCCACACCGGCACGTGTGCGAACCGGGCCAATTCCTGCACAACGGTTTGATGAAAGCCGCGATATTCGATGCCGTCAAACATGCGACCCAGCACCCGCGCTGTGTCTTTGAGTGACTCTTTGTGGCCCATTTGCGAGCCGACTGAATCGAGATACGTCACATGCCCTCCCTGATCATGCACGGCCACTTCAAAAGCACAACGCGTGCGGGTAGATGCTTTTTCAAAGATAAGCACAATGTTCTTACCTTTCAATCGGGGGATCTCATTGCCCGCATATTTTGCGCGCTTTAACTCAGCGGCAAGATCGAGCAGGAAACGAATATCGCGAGGCGCGAAATCTTTTAAATCAAGCAAGCTGCGGTTATGAAGATTAAAACTCATATTGATGTCCCTTGTTTGATCGTGCAATTCGGATGGCGCATATTTAAATTGCGTCGCGCTCAATCGGACATGACATGCAGTGGCTGCCGCCGCGGCCACGACCTAACTCGCCGCTGGGCATCGTGATCACTTCAACACCTGCTTTGCGCAGCAAGGTGTTGGTGTAGACATTGCGGTTGTAGGCCATCACCACGCCGGGGGTGATGCACAGCAAGTTATTGCCATCGTCCCACTGCTCACGCTCGGCTTCAAACGCGTCGCCACCGGTCGCCACCGTGCGAATTTTGGGCAGACCCATCGCCTCTGCCAC
>JAYWCO010000380.1:0-3254 GCA_043780475.1 Burkholderiales bacterium
TCACGCTTATGTGGGCGACATCAGCTATTGCGTTCCGCAGCCACTGACCTATGCACCCTGCCACGATTTCTGGCATTGGTCAGGCATTTTGTTAATGGGGCTGGGATTGTTTTTCGTCGCCGCGCTGGTGTTTTTCTTGGTCAGACGTCGTGCGATGAATATCAAACGATAGGCAGCTGCCCAACGACAGATCGAGCGCGAACAGACACTGGATGAGGCAGAGCAAAAACGTGTGCGGTGGGTCTCGAATAATCTCGCGGCAAGCAATTTGTCAGAGGCCGAGATTGCAGCAGAAATACGCAAAGCATTGGCGCTACGCGGCAACGATTCTTCGTGAGCGCATGCCGATAATCGCTGGCGCTTCTTTGGAATCGTAGAGCGCCATTTGAAGAGGCTCTTGAAGCAAAAATCCTTCAAGAAGCGCGCTGACGCTGGGGTTTAGATTTATTTTGTGGAGAAGCCCAGCTTGATGATGCTTACAATTAGGACGCAATTTAGCGTGGTAAATATGCCACAAAGTTGGCACCCGGACATCCACGAAACGCTAAAAGAAACAAGGCTGTTTCGCCCCGGTTTCAAACATACCGGGGCATGCTTTTCCGGGCAAGGTGATGCCGTAAAAAACCGGGCATCACTCCAAACTATTTCTGGCGGGCGCGGTATTTAATCGGACAATCAGCCTGCTTGAATGGATCGCCCACGGCAGGACATGCACTAACCATTTTCTGGTTGTCTATACACCACGATGGCGGAGGAAGCGCATTGGTGCAGGTTTGCTTTTGACCGGGAAGGATAGCCTCGACACCCGTATTCGCCTTGCACGTAGGCAGCTGATTGCGGCAGTCAGAATGTGACGACGCGTCGAACGAAAAATAAGATGGTGCCTTGGGCAGCTTGGAGCTGATGCGATAGTTAATTCCTTTTCCTTTGTGGCTGGCTCTGCATTCTTCGGCAATGCGCGGATAGGCGGCATTGATTTCGATGCAATCTTTTTTGAGACCGGCATCGGCCAGACTGCGGCAATCGTGCAATGGGCCGGCATCGGTTGAAAGCAATGCGCCGATATTTAAATTGGGGTACGGAAGCTTGGCCCGCACGCAGTCGTAATCGTGAACCACGGCGCAGCCTTTGCCGCGTCTTGCGCAACTTGGCGCTATGGCCGGATAAGCTTTATTGTTGACATTGCACTGCTGGCGATTTTCCTCGGTGCCGATGGACGCGCAATCATCAAACAAGACTGCATTGGGATCGGGTGCCGGTATAGGCCCGCAATGATCCGCCACGGGAACGCGCAGCAATGGATAAGGCAGCTTGGCTTCCACACACGTCGGCTCGGGGTGCGCTACGCCGCCTTTGCCTTTGCGCATACAAGACTGTTGTACCGCTGGATATGCCTTATTGTTGGCGCTGCACTGCTGGCGCTCGTCCGCATTACTGAAGCGTGCGCAATCTGCTCATGGGCTGGTCTTATTTTGGGCGCTTTGGGCATATGCCGATGGCATCAAAACCACCGCGATGAAAAGCAGTAAACATAAACCCAGCCGAATGGATGCGGGAATAGCAGTGAGTAGCGTGTGCATTTTTTATGCTCCCTGTTGTGCGCGCAATATGCGCTGTTTTGGCTTGTTTAAATATTATCAGTCAGGTTCGGGTTTTACGAGCAAGGCTATCTGACAACGTGCGCAAATTTCTGCATTGATGGCACGCAGCGCTTTTGCCAACCCCGAACGTGGTCTACAACTATCTAGAAAATTGCGGTCCATTTTTAACGCCTTGCGACGCCGGGGAACCTCGCAACCTCGCAGCCTCGCCATACCTTGATTGAGTGATGGTCGCTAAATCGCAGCTTTGCTATTCTGCTGCGGCGAATACAAATAGCAAATTGAATCCGCAGTATCGGGTCGAAAATCAGAAGCCGCATGCGCCGGGAGACGCAAAGTGGCCAGCCTCTAAGGCAAATACGCAAACAGGCAAACAGTTCGCCCGATGGTTCGAATCACTTCAATGTTGCTAGCTTCACCCACCACCCCGTTGGCGCGCGGCGCATCATTAGCAGCATTATGATATTTTTCATTTCGACTAATCAGGGGAATTAATCATGACTATTTGTAAATCGTTTCAGCACAAAGGTTTCATCCTTTCCGCCGCCATGGTTGCTGCCGTCTGTACCAGTAATGCAACGTACGCGGCTACCATTGTCACCGAATGGGATGCACAACTGCTCCAGGCAATTCGTACGACACACCCAGGCCCGCCGATCGTGGCTCGTTCACTTGCGGTAACCCACACCTGCATCTATGACGCATGGGCCGCATATGATGGCAAAGCGAAGGGAACGCAACTGGGTAAGACATTGCGACGGCCGGTCGCCGAACGCACCGACGCCAACAAGACCGAGGCAATCAGTTATGCCGCGTATCGCGCCGCGGTTGATCTTTTCCCCACTCAAAAAGCAGCCTTGGATGCGTTCTTCATTTCCAAAGGCTACAACCCGGACAACAATACGACCGATACGGCCACGCCGGCCGGTATTGGCAATGTCGCTTGCAAAGCCGTTCTTGATTTTCGGCACACGGACGGCTCGAACCAGCTTGGTGATCTTCACGCCGGCGCCTACAGTGACTATACTAACTACCAGCCGGTGAACACCGCCACACAGCTCAATGACGCCAATCACTGGCAGCCGCTGATCGTCAACGGCAACACCCAAAAATTTATCGCGCCATTCTGGGGCAAAGTAACACCGTTCGCGCTGAAATCGATTCAGCAATACCGCGTGAAGCCACCCGCGCAGTTTGGTAGCGATGATTATGTTGAGCAAGCCGAAGCGGTGCTGGCCTATAGCGCCAGCCTGACCGACTACGGCAAAACCATCGCCGAGTATTGGGCTGATGGCCCGAATTCCGAATTGCCGCCTGGTCATTGGTGTCTGTTTGCGGCGTTCGTCTCAAATCGCGACAACCACTCGATCGATGATGATGCAAAAATGTTTTTTGCGATGAACAGTGCCTTACTTGATGCCAGCGTGTGGTCGTGGGGGATCAAGCGGCAATACGATTACATCCGCCCGGTCTCGGCCATCCGTTTCCTGTTCGCCAACCAAAATGTGCGCGCATGGGCGGGGCCCAACCTTGGTACGCAAATGATTCCGGGTACCAGCTGGAGACCTTATCAGGCCGCGGGTGTGGTAACACCGCCGTTCGCAGAATATGTATCAGGCCACAGCACCTTTAGCGCTGCAGCCGCGACCGTGC
>JAYWCO010000381.1:0-7458 GCA_043780475.1 Burkholderiales bacterium
ACCGCATACATAAGCTGATCACCATCAAACAGCGTGCCATCGGCGTCGCACATCATCAGACGGTCGGCATCACCATCGAGCGCCAATCCGAAATGTGCCCGATGTTCGCGCACCGCATCCAGCATGGTCTGTGGATGTGTGGCGCCACAGTGGTCGTTGATATTTATACCGTTCGGATGATTTGCGATCGCAATCACCTCTGCGCCTAACTCACGAAATACTTTAGGCGCCACGTCATACGCCGCACCTTCTGCGCAATCAAGAACAATCTTGTAGCCTTTAAGATCAAACTCCACCGGAAATTTGCTTTTGCAAAACTCGATATAGCGCCCGGCCGCATCTTCAACGCGGCGCGCTTTACCGAGCGAGGCTGAAGGCATGGATTGCAACGGCTTATCGAGCTCGGCCTCAATTTCACGCTCGACCTGATCCGGTAATTTTTGACCATCGCCTGAAAAAAACTTGATCCCGTTATCGTCGTATGGATTATGCGACGCTGAAATCATGATGCCCGCAGACAATCTAAGCGCCCGCGTCAGATACGCCACCGCCGGCGTGGGCATGGGGCCTACGAGCAGCACATCAACTCCGGCAGCAGCCAAACCTGCCTGCAACGCGCTCTCAAGCATGTAACCAGAAATACGAGTGTCTTTGCCAATCAATACCGCCGGGTGGCTACCATCAGCCGGGCGGTGGCTGGCGAGCACCCGCCCTGCCGCATTGCCAAGGCGCAATACGAAATCAGGCGTGATCGGCATTTCACCCACTTTGCCGCGTACACCATCGGTACCAAAATATTTTCTGCTCATGATTATCGCCGGTTAAAAATCATCACACCTGAACGTTATTATCGCCCACTATCGAGCCACCTTGATGTTGTAACTGCAGAGTTGTCGTTCTCCGGCAATCGCTAAATCACAATTGGCCCGCTTGCTTCAAATCCAGATAGCGGTTTACCAGCGCGACCGGCAATTGCGGCGGCTCAACATCGATAAGTTTTACACCCTGCGCCTGCATGCGTCGGGTCAGTAACTCACGATCACACACATAACTGGTCGCGGCCGCATAGGTCAAGGCATCGTTGGTGTCATTTACGGCTTTGCTTAGCACCTGTTCAATCACGCTCTCCCGCAGGTTTGCAAACAACACCAGATGACGCCGCCGCAAAAGCGCCAGCGCGGGCAGTAACCCTTCTGCATCTTCATCACGCAGGTTCGAGACGATAATAATGAGCGAGCGTTTTTTTAGCCGCAGCGATAAATCAACGGCAGCCTGATAATAATCCGGGGTTTGCAAAGTGGGCTGCAAACCGTAAAGCGCTGATAAAAAACGGTTCACCGTTTCACCTGACTTGCGCGGCGCAACAAAGCGCTTTTCCTCGGTAGCGAAGGTCATCAGCCCGGCACTGTCACCTTCGCGTAGCGCGACATACGCCAACAGCAGTACCGCGTTCAGGGTGTGATCAAAATGTGAAAGCTCGCCATCCTTGGCCGACATACGCCGGCCACAATCAATTAAAAACATAATCTGCTGATCGCGCTCGTCCTGATATTCCCGTGAAATAAGCTTGCGCATACGGGCGGTAGTTTTCCAGTCGATCTGACGCATCGAATCGCCCTGCCGATATTCGCGCAACTGCAAAAAATCCATTCCTTCGCCGCGACGACGTTTGCGCAGCACCCCAATCTGCGACAAACGGTTATCCACGGCCAGCAGCGCATAGCGAGTGATTTCGGCGAAATTAGGGAAGCAGCGCACCTGGGTTTCGGTGCCTACTACGCGGGCAATTTCCCACAGGCTAAATGGTGACCGCAGGCGTAGCGCCACACGACCAAACCGAAGGTCACCGCGAACCTCTGGACGCAGACGATATTTGCCGAGCACAAATCCACCGGGCGCCAAAGTGATGCTCATCGGCAAATGTTCAATCTCACAGCCGCCGGGATAGTTATCGAACGCCTCGAATCGCAGCACCCCTTGACCATGATGCGCAAATCGGAGCGTGACATCGCGCCACACCCCGACCGGCAAGGTGGCCGCGATTTTGCGCTCAACTGTAGGTGAAGCCACGCTGAAGCGCCCCGCCAGCGCGTCCACCAGCACGATTAACACCAGTGCCGCACTCACCAGCAACCAGGGATCGGCCAGGACAGGCAAGACCGATGCCAGCACCGAGGCGGCTAGCCACACGACTAGCAGCCATAACAATCGTTTTGACGGAATCATGGGAACGTCATGCCTATATTATTGTGATGCGGGTAATGGCTCGCATGAATACGTCAGGCATATTGCATTTTATGTTGTTAAGCACGCGGCGCTTCAACCTGCTCAAATAAATCACGCAATAATTCATCAATATCACGTCCTTCGATTTCCATTTCTGGCGATGCGGTAATGCGATGGCGCAGCACCGGTAACGCAACCTGCTTGACATCATCTGGCGTCACGAAGCCACGTCCGGCCAGCAGCGCCTGCCCGCGGGCCGCCCGTACTATCGCAATGCCGCCGCGCGGCCCTGCACCCGAGGCAAAGCCGGAAAAATCCCGCGTAGCGCGAGCCAGCCTGACGGCGTAATCGAGCACATTGTCATCAACGGTCAAACTGGCTGCCATGCGTTGCAGCGCAAGAATGGTTTCTGGTTTAACGATAGTTGATACCGATTCAACATTCAGTTTGTCACCCACATTATTGGCCGTGACGCTGCGTACCAGCGCGGCCTCTTCCGTCAAGGTCGGATACTCAATACGAATCTTCAATAAAAAACGGTCCAGCTGCGCTTCAGGCAGCGGATAAGTGCCTTCCTGCTCAATCGGGTTTTGCGTTGCCAGCACCATGAACGGCAGCGGCAATAGATGCGCTGTAGCTTCGATCGTTACTTGTGATTCCTGCATCACCTCCAGCAGCGCAGCCTGGGTTTTAGCTGGTGCGCGATTGATTTCATCAGCGAGTAGCAAATGCGCAAACACCGGGCCGCGACGAGTCGTAAATTCACCTGTTTTAGGATCGAATAGAGTATGACCTGTGACATCGGATGGCATTAAATCCGGGGTGAACTGGATACGCGAGAACAAGCCGTCAAACGTTTTTGCCAACGCCTTGACCAGCAAGGTTTTACCGAGCCCGGGCACACCTTCAATCAGCACATGCCCACCCGCAATCAGTGCCACCAGGGTTTGATCAATGATCGCCGCCTGTCCAACCACAGCCTTGCCGATTTCAGCGCGCAATGCGGTCAGGATGCGAACCGCCTGCTGGAGCTTTTCGTTATCGATGGGAGGATGGGCGCGTGAAAGTAAAGAGGCGGGTGCGGATGCGGATACAGGCAAGGGTAAAGGTAAAGGTGAGGGTGAAGGCAAGGGTAAAGGCTCAGTAATGGGATGATCGTGATCCGTCATGAGATTTCCTGAAAATAAAAATTAGAAAGATAGTTGGTAGGAGCGAGGACTAGTTAAATATTGGAATAAAAATTAAAAAACAGGTGGCGATGGCTGCATCGATTTTTTTGGTGATCCCGGTCTGCCCGCATGCGGCGCTGGCACGGTACTTTGCTCCAACGCTTTCAGCGTACGGATCACGTCGGTAAAGCTGCGACGGTCATGCACATCACCAAACAAAGTACGCTGGATTCGCGTCTGGCTGATTCCCGTTAATTGCGCCAGCTGGGCAATCTGCGCGGCGCGGTCGAGCCTCAGTAAACCCGTATGTTGGCGATGCAGCCGCGCCACAGTCCGTTCACGTGCGGGGCGCAATAATGCATGCCAGCCCTGATGTCGCCCCACATAGCGGCCCATGGCGCTAAGATGCTCACCCAAGCTCAGGCGCATCGCGGGGGCATCATCAGGCAGTGGCCCAAAGCGTGACACCATGCGCAGAATCCACATCAACAGCAGCGTGAAAAATGCAAGCTGTACCATCCACGCATATTGGCCCAGCCATTTCCATAATCCACCTTCGTCAAAGCGCAGTGCCAACGCGACGATGGGCGCATTTTTTTTCTCATCACTGTTAGCACCTGCTGCGCGGGAATTCGCCACCAGATGCCACAAAAATTCTGCATGATCGTGCTTGGCCAACTGGCGTCTAGACATAAAATAAAAATTGGAAATGGCCGTTACCTGACCCTGACCCTCGGCAAACTGCACCATGCGCAAACCGCTTTTATCGCTCACCATTAAGGCATTATTCAAAGCCGCATGGGCGTCTGTATTCACCCGCAGATTTTGATACGGTGCGAACGCCACCTTGAAAGTCGCTCCATTTTCAAAGGTCGCATCGCTGACATCACGCGCGCGAAACATCGGCGCAATAGGGGTGATGGGCGCATTAGGTGCATTAGCAGTTTTGGGGGCAGTGGTTGCTGGCGCCTTATCCTCGGATCGCGCATCGACCGGTAAATTCTCGGCGTCAATACCAAACCCTTCGGTATCGTCTTCGGCATCACCTTCAGCATTATTTTTGGTATCTGACTTTTGTTTCTTGTCAGACTTTTCTTGATAGCCCGCTGGCGTCCAGCGTAGCCCAATATGGCCCAGCCCAAGCGAAGCCAGCACCGGATCATCCAGCTTGGGCTGCTCGGCTTCAACAATCAAATGGCCACCCGCGCGCACCCACTGGCCCAGGCGGGCAACCCGCTTGGGCGTCATCCGCGCCAAGCGACGATCACCCAATATCAGGGTGGATTTTTCGGGCAGGGTATCAATATCTGACTGCTTTTTTAGCGGTATCGTTTTAGCGCCCATTGCATCGAGCATGCGCTGCATCGCCAAGTAAGGATTGGTTCGCGCCGCGCCCTGTACATCAGTCCACACCTGCTTATCCACTACCTCAAACCAGTTAAGCGCCGCATACAATACGCCGGCGAATATTAAACCCGCAACACCCATCCAGATTGCGCGGGTGCGATCAATTTTCACGCTGCCCCCTTGATGATTGTGGTGAGACTGCCAGGTTGCGGGGGAAGGGTTGGCGGCGCCGGGCGGGTTGGGTTGCCGGCTTGGGTGTCGGGGCGGCTAATGATGAAATAAACCGCCCAGCTTTCGATCAGTGGCTCAATCTCAGCGACGCTCACGATCTCGCGGGCATACGCAACCCGCTGCCACTGTTTGACGAGTGCTGCAAAATAATCAGCCTTGCTGTCAGCCTGCTTTGCCATCTCATGCGACACGGCATAAGCGCGTCGCACCCTCTGCACACACTCGCCTTCGGTGTCACCGCGCCCAATCTCGATCCGGCCATCCTGAATCAGCGCCACCAGCGCACCGCGATAGAGCAGGCTCACCGCTTCGCGGGTATGACCGTCAGCGAGCAATCTACGCGCCGCCGCAGGCACATTCTCCGGCAGTGATTCGGGGCGGACATCCAGGCCAAACAGCATCTCTGGGCCAAACCTGCGGCCCGACCGCCCCCAATCCCAGCCATTAAGGCCCACATAACGCGCGATCAAATAAAGTAATCCCGCCGCAACCATGGCGACCGCGATCCAGGCCAGCACCCGCACACTTTGCGCAAAAAAATCGATTGCTGATTTCAGCCATGCCCAATTGAGTTTTTTTGGCGGCGGCTTATTATCAAAGCCGGGACCGATATAACGAATCGTCCAACTGTCTTTGTACTGGCCAAACTCTTTACTGTCGAGCACGCGCAAGGCAGCATCTGCCGCACCAGTATCGGGCGTGAAAGCTTTAATCTTGGCAGGCTCAGTTGGATCAAGTGCATGGTTGGCTTGCTCATTGACCTCATCCGGACCTAATCTCGGGCATGTTGACGGCACATATTTGGCCGGTGATTCTGGTGGAGGTGTGGATGTGGATGTGGATCCGGATGCGGATGTGGTTTCAGTTTGCGCGACCGCATCCGGCATATTGCTCATCATAAAACCGGATCCATACATCAATACAACGCACGCGGCCAGCTTGCCCGCTGCGGTCAATGCTGAATGGGCAGCAGAGTGTAATCGACCACTCATTTTTTTGAACGCCAGCTCGACATCCCACCCCTCAATGGCGGTGCGGCAATTAAGATAAATCGCAAAGCCTGCAGCCACATAAAACGGCTCCAGAATTGAAATCGCCATCACATTGACAGCATTACCAAAAAACTGCATGCCCTTCGAAACATCGGCATTAAACAGGATTTGCCACGATAGCTGAAATGCCGGATCGCCGGGGCTAAAAAGATTAACCAACAAATAGCAGGATGCAATCAGCGTTACTTCCAGATGCAGACAAATGATCGTGAGCCAGATCGCCACACCGCGCCCTTCGCGGCCCAGCACCCGGCGACGCTGGCGCAAGCCTTGGCCACGGCCGCCCTCAAGCTGGATCATCGGCAAATGAAATGAGCGCGCGAAGTCAAAGCGGCCATAGGTGAGGGATACGGCCAATCGATTGTTCCACCAAAGTCGCGGCAGGGCACGCAGGGTATCGCGCAAGGACGGAATTGCGCCAAACGTGGCCGCCGCCAGCACCTGCAGCACCACGCGATCAAACGCGGGCTTTAGCCACCACAACACAAATACCGCGATCCCTGGGTACTGCCAGCAGGCTAAATTGATCAGCAGGGCCGCGGGCAAATAAACCGCACACCAGGCAGAAAATATTGGCCGCCACCAGTTTTGCGTCATCGCATAACCGAGATCAATCGCCTCCCACGCGCTGCGCGGTCGCAGCGTAATCGCCATATTTTCAAGCCGCATGGTGATGGGGTCGATCGTTGTTTTTGTCTGCCGTGTCGCCGACACCAGTAAGTGCCAGGTAGGCCAAGGTAATAATCCACAACACCACCCCCACTGCATATTTAATTTCAACGGGCGGTACCCGTGAGGACGACCAGAATGCTTCCACAAAAGCAGCTAAAAACGTCAGCATGGCCGCGCCATATACCAAGCCAATGATGTCAGGCATGCGACTCTTCAAAGCCGCAAAACGCCGCTGGCGACCTGGCGCGATCAGGCTCATACCAACCATCAAACCGGCCGCACCTGACAGCACAATGCCGGTCAATTCAAAGGCGCTGTGCCCCGCGACAAAACCCCAAAAATTTTCGATATAACCAATATGCGTTAAATGGCCGGCCATGGTGCCGATTGAGAGGCCGTTGAACAACAGAAAAAATATCGAACCAACCCCAAACAATAAACCGCCGGCAAAACACTGGAAATCAATGCGCACATTGTTCATCACATAAAAACCGAACATCGCAAAATCACTGTCAGCACCGCGTTGATTGCCCAGACGAAAGTTATCCGGCGCGTACATTTGCTGCACATTGGCCAATTGCTCACTGGGCATGACCACATGCGCAAAATCAGGGAAATATTGAATAACCACCAGGCATGCGATCAACGGCCCGAAAAAAAGCACTGCCGAAGCGAACACATAACTGATTTGTTTTCTGACCAGCGCCGGGAAGCCGTGGCGCAAAAAATAGCCGACGCCGCCTCCCATACTGCGCGCGCCA
>JAYWCO010000382.1:0-6515 GCA_043780475.1 Burkholderiales bacterium
GTTGTGGTGGGGGTAGGGGTAGCGCTGGCGCTGATGTTGATGCCGACGCGGCATATGCTTGAGCCCAAACATTACTGGTAACACAACTGATTATGCAGCTCACTATAAATATCCATAGCGACGCCACAAGAGAATAATTCCGAACATTTAAACCAGCCATCGACACTGTCCTTTAGTCATTACGATGGCAGAAAAAGGATGCAGTGCCGCGCATTACACAAGGCATGCGCGGTGACTGCAACGCTTCCCTGCGCAAGTATTATCTTGATCAAGTACTTAGGGTTTTATCTCAGCCGATTCCAAAATTGGGATCAGCACCCCTAGCGTTGTATTTGTTCGTTAATCCAAACAACGATGAATTATAGTCCATTGTTTGAAATGGATTAGCAAATAATCTTGCTGATGATGCTGCATATTATTTATGCCATACCCAAAAAATGGGCAAAAAAAACCCCAGGAATATTATTCCCGGGGTTGAATCCTTTACCGATTCTCGAAGAATGCAATAAAGGAGGAGGAGAGGTTGAATCTAAAGTACGAAACTAAAACTCGGAACTAAAAAATTGTAATGTGCTTACTTGTGTTTACTTGCGTTTAGGTGTTGCCTTGGCAACATTATCAGACGCAGTTTTGAAAGCGTTGTCAGCATAGGCGGTCATTTGTTTGGCGGCTTTACTGAAATTGTCCATCGCGGCGGTAGAAGCAGCCATACCAGACTTAAGCGCGGTAACAGCAACATCAGATCCGGCAGGAGCTGACTTCGATACTTTATCAAGCGTCTCAGCAACGGACTGTTGAAAAACATTCACACGCTCTTCAACTAAAGCGCTGTACTGCGCTTGAGCGGCATTTGAGATTTCATAAAAGTTTTTGGAATAACCCATCAAAAATTCAACGCCGGTTTCAGCGGTTTTCGTGCTGAAGCTGTTCAGTTCCTGGGCGTCTTTGATGCCAGCCAATGATTTGGCGTTTTTGGCCGTCTCACCCAAGCTGACCTTAGTTGCTTCAAGGTTGAGTGCGATCATGCGTTCGGTGTTGGTGAAAGATGCCGTGGCGAATTTCATCGCAGCGTCAATCGCTGATTTGGAAAAGTCGCCTAATTGTTCAGTTGCAGTATTGATGTTAGCCATGTTGATGCTCCTTGGGGTTGCTGATAAATAGATGAATGCGAAGTGTGAGATCGTTTGCAGGACACCCTAAACCAAACTATTGCATGAAGAAATTCAAAATGGTGCACTGCACAAAAAATATAATATGGGCAAGCAACACAAAAGTCAAGGCTTTATTGTTGCAATGCAGCATTATTGGGCAAAGGTCGCCAGCATATAGCGGTGGCCGTCAAAAATGCTATAATAATCAATAAATTATTGCAGTTTGATGAATCTCCCTAAATCCTGCAAATGCCCAAGCAAGTATTTTTGAAGGCGTTTTTTTGTGTGATGCAGCATCCAGCACGTCAGGATAGCCGGTTCGTGCGCGCTGCATTTTTTGCTGCACCCGGGCAGAGGTAGGCAGAGGTAAAGTCGCATAAAATGATGGCTTAACGTAAACACAGCAAACACAGCAGATATTGAGGAGCTTACCGTGACCCGAATTATTAAAAAATATCCGAATCGCCGTTTGTACGATACTGAAACCAGTGCATACATTACCCTGGCTGAGGTCAAGCAGTTTGTGCTTGAGCAGCAACAATTTGAAGTCCATGATGCTCGCACCAATGAAGACCTCACCCGCAGTATTTTATTGCAGATCATCCTCGAAGAAGAGGGCAGCGGCGCGCCGATGTTTTCAGCCGATATGCTCTCAAACATTATTCGCTACTACGGCCACACCATGCAGGGCTTGATGGGTAATTATCTGGAGCGCAGTATTGGCGCGTTTCATGAAGCACAGCATCATTTTCAGGAGCAATCCAAGTCACTTTATGGCGCCAAGCCAGGCGCTGCAGGTAATTTTGCACCAGGCTTGGCATCTAGCTTTGCGCCTGACGCCTGGACTAAACTGGCACAAAATGTGCCGTCAGCAGTACCAACCATGATGAATGACTATCTGGAAAAAAGTGCATCTGGTGTGATTGGCATGCAAGAGGAATTGCGCAAACAGGCTATGCAAATGTTCTCAGCTTTTCCTTATGCTGGCATGACCGGCATGCCGGATATTAAAACCCATGGCGTAGCAGGCAGCGATGTTACAGATACAACAGACACAAAAGAATCAGCCAAGACCACGCGACCAGACGCAGCGGGGAAGCCTGCGTCTAAACGCAAAAAAGCGGAGTCTAAAAAACCGTCTAACGCCCCACCTGCTGTGAACGCCCGGAAACCAGCCGACAGACAAGCTAAATAAACCAAAGCTAGACATGAACTCTATTGTGCGCCCCATCAAGATCGCTCCCCGAAAAATTCAGCAGGTACGCGCGCCGCGGGTCGGGTTTGTTTCACTCGGCTGCCCGAAAGCGCTGGTTGATAGTGAGCAAATCATTACCCAGTTACGCGCAGAGGGCTACGAGATTGCGCCCGATTATGCAGGGGCGGATTTGGTGGTGGTCAACACCTGCGGCTTTATTGATTCGGCCGTTGAGGAGTCGCTTGATGCGATTGGCGAAGCACTCGCTGAAAACGGTAAAGTTATTGTCACCGGCTGCCTCGGTGCCAAGTCGGGCGAGGGCGGTGAAAATTTGGTGAAGCTTGCGCATCCGCAAGTGCTGGCCGTAACCGGGCCGCATGCCAAGGAGGAAGTGATGCAACATGTGCATGCGCATTTGCCGCAGCCACATGATCCGTTTATTGATCTGGTGCCCGCAGCTGGCATCAAACTTACACCCAAACACTATGCTTACCTGAAAATTTCCGAAGGCTGCAACCATCGCTGTACGTTTTGCATTATTCCATCGATGCGCGGCGATTTGGTGAGCCGCCCGGTCGGTAGCGTGATGCAGGAAGCGGAAAATCTGGTGAAGTCGGGAGTGAAAGAATTGCTGGTGATTTCACAAGATACCTCGGCTTATGGGGTAGACATTAAATACCGTACTGGTTTTTGGCAAGGTCGCCCGCTGAAGACGCGCATGACTGAGCTATGTGAGGCGCTGGGCACGCTCGGAGTGTGGGTGCGTTTGCATTATGTGTATCCGTATCCGCATGTGGATGAGGTGATTCCGCTGATGGCGGCAGGCAAAATTTTGCCGTATCTGGATGTGCCTTTTCAACACGCCAGCCCGCGCATTTTAAAGCTGATGAAACGCCCCGCCAACGCCGAAAAAACCCTTGATCGCATCCATGCATGGCGCAAGATGTGTCCGGATATTACGCTGCGCTCTACCTTCATTGCGGGCTTTCCGGGTGAGACAGAAGCGGAGTTTGAAGAGCTGTTAAGTTTCTTGCAGGAGGCGCAGCTGGATCGGGTGGGCTGCTTTGCTTACTCGCCAGTTGAAGGTGCGGCGGCTAATGCGCTGCCCAATCCAGTGCCGGATGAGATTCGCGCAGATCGTCAGCGCCGCTTCATGGAAACCCAGACCAAAATCAGCCAGGCTAAACTAAAAAGCAAAATCGGCCGCGAGCTGGATGTGTTGGTGGATCTCGTCAGCCGCGATGGGGTGGTTGGCCGCAGCAGCGCCGATGCGCCCGAGATTGACGGCCAGGTGCAGGTTCATGCCAAAGCGGCCGCGTATAAAAATATTAAACAAGGCGATATTATTCGGGTGCGCGTGACCGAAACCAACGAGCATGATTTGATGGCCGAGCTGGTTATTTAAGCAGCGCGGCTCCTGTGATCTACACCAGCGGCCCAGAATATATAAATGATACGGCCACGGCTGAAAACCATAAAATTAAAAAGCCCGCATTGCGGGCTTTTTAACAGGTGCGACATGCATGCTAAAGCTTAATCGCGCACCAGTTTGCCATCGGCTACCTTGATCTTGTCGCCGACTTTATAGGCAGAGGCGGTGTTATATGAAAAGGTTCTGGTTTGGCCATCTTCGAGCTTGACCACCACCTGATAAACGGTTTTGGTTTTGATACTTTTCTCAGCCGCGTTGCCAGCATAAGCGCCACCTACTGCGCCGGCCACGGTCGCCAGATCTTTACCGCGCCCGCCGCCAACCTGATGGCCCAGTACCCCGCCCAATACCCCGCCAGCGACCACGCCCACGCCTGAACCTTTGCCTTTTTGCTGCACAGTTTTGATGTTGGTAACGGTGCCGCAATTATCGCATTTGGCATACGCGTTACTACCGAGCGCAACCACGCCTGCCGCGATGGCAAACAACATTAGTTTTGAATATTTCATGCTTTGCTCCTTCAATAAATAAATTACTCCATCCCCCAAAGATAGTAACGCAATCCGCATCACAAAAGCCGACCGCGAATTTAGGCGATTCCGTTAATGGTTGCTTTCTAACTCGCTTGCCAACTACTCGGTTGCAGAATCGGGCTCCAGCACCGCATAGCCTTTCGCCTTCAGTCTGGCGAGATAGCCATCAGTTTTGAGCATTTGTTCAATCGGCAGCACTGCCAGCGTGACGGTGTTGTTGGTCAACGCTGATTCGGCTGCATTCAACCATGCGCTTTCCAGTTGCGCCCTGATGTTTTGCACGCCGAGAATTTTGATGAACGATGCGTTGCTAATTGCCGCTTCACAGGCGGCACGCTGGTCGTTAATCGGCAGCGCGCGGATGGCACTAATATCGCCGCTGGCCCAAGCGTTGGCGCGGGTGCGCATGAGTTGCAGATCCGTCTCGATACGGTCAATGGTTTTGGCAAAGCAGTCGACATCGGCCAGCCGTACCGATTTGAGTTCATTGATCGCCGCGCGTGCATCGCCGATCGCAGGCTCTACTTTAATATCGGTCAATTTCACATTGTATTTTTTGGCGGTATCGGTGACGGCCGTCACCACCAGATTGGATGAAGTCAGACCGGCCTGGTTAATCGCCTTTCGATACAGCTCCAGCGCGGCAAACATCGGACGCCAGCGCTCGATATCGCTTTCTTCATCCTGATAATCGCCGATATATTTGTCCCGCAATATCAGCCAGCGCGCATATAAATCCGCCGGAACAATACCCTTAAGCGTGGCGCCGTCCGGGTTCTTGCGCGCTTCCATCGCCGCAGGTATAAGAAATAATGTTTTAAAAAAGCCAATTTGCTTCATCGACACAGAAATTGACGGGCCGGTGAGAATTTCCTGAGATTGCGCAACCATGGTTTCCATCTGCTTGGCGCGCCAGGTCATCTTTTTAGGCAAGGGGCTTTGGGTGCCGACGATCCACAACACATGCTCGCCTTTCGATATTTTCCACATGCCAGGACCTGGCTGTTCGCCACTGACCAGAACCTTTTCCAGCATGACCGGCGCGGTGGCCACAGCCCCTGACACCGTTGCATCAGCTGGCTGCGCAGGCTGTGCCAGCGCTGACGCGGAAACAAATACAGCCAGATAACCAATAATGCTGCTTAAATAAATTCTCAAAATGCTTCCTTATCGTGATGAAAGCTTAATGAATCATTTAATTTATCAAGCCAGATAAGGACATTCAATAAATGGACAAGTTTCATTTATCAGGCGGCGGCTTTTTGAAAAATCTTGTCCTGTTGATGGCGATTTAAAACTCCTTTATAGACGGACGTTTCCGAGCAAAAAGCAATGGAAGGCCGCGCCAGTGAAGGAGTTTTAAAATCTATGGGGCGCGTTGCACGAGCATATACATTTATGCGCTGATGTTAATTGACTGCATGCCTCGCGCTTTACTTCGCCAGATCGCTTGCTCTTAATTGCGGGAACAAAATCACATCCCGGATCGAGGACGAGTTGGTCAGCAGCATCACCAGCCGATCAATGCCGATGCCTTCACCGGCGGTGGGTGGCATGCCGTATTCGAGTGCGCGTACAAAATCGGCATCGTAGTGCATCGCTTCTTCATCGCCGCCTTCTTTGGCTTTGACTTGTTCCATGAAGCGGGCGGCCTGGTCTTCAGCGTCGTTTAATTCCGAGAAGCCGTTGGCTAATTCGCGGCCAGCGATGAAGAGTTCAAACCGATCTGTAATCGCCGGGTTGTTATCGTTGCGGCGTGCGAGTGGCGAGACTTCAGCGGGATAGTCAACGATGAAGGTCGGCTGGATCAGTTTTGATTCGGCCGTTTCTTCAAACAGTTTTAGTTGCAGCGTGCCTACGGTATCGTTTGCTTTGACCAGCACATGATGTTTTTTGCACAGGGTTTGCAGCGTCTCCAGATCGTCGAGATCAGTGTCGGCATATTCAGGAAAATATTGTTTCACCGCCTGCGGCATGGTCAGGCGCGCAAACGGCTGGCCGAAATCAATTGGCATGCCCTGATAATCGATCAGCGTGTTGCCGCAAACCTTCTGTGCCACATCGCGAATCATGTCTTCCGTGAATTGCATGAGGTGATGGAAATCACGATAGGCGATATAGAACTCCATCATCGTGAATTCCGGATTGTGGCGAACGCTCATGCCTTCATTGCGGAAATTACGGTTAATCTCGAACACGCGTTC
>JAYWCO010000383.1:0-5490 GCA_043780475.1 Burkholderiales bacterium
TCATAATCCGCAGGTCCCCCGTTCGAATCGGGGATTGGCCACCAAACATCCGTGACGGGTCGCCTAGTATGCATTATGTGGCGGCCCGTTATTTATTCTGCATACCTTACCTTTATTGTTCGTTATAGCTTGCCTTGCCTTTGCTTTTCCTTTCCCCTTCCACCTGCCCGGGCTATTCCCCGCGACCCAGGAGTTAAGCATGACTGTTTCAATAAAGCCTGAATTTCCCCCCGTTTCATCGGCTGTGCCCGCCAAAAAGCTTTTTATCAAAACCTTTGGCTGCCAGATGAACGAGTACGACTCGGACAAAATGGCCGATGTCCTTCACGCTTTCGAAGGCTACGAGAAAACGGATAGACCTGAAGACGCGGATGTGGTGTTGCTGAACACCTGTTCGGTGCGCGAAAAAGCGCAGGAAAAAGTATTTTCTGATTTGGGTCGTTTGCGTGAGCTGAAATTGGGCAAACCCGAGATGCTGATTGGGGTCGGTGGCTGCGTGGCTTCACAAGAAGGCGATGTGATCATCAAGCGTGCGCCTTATGTTGATCTGGTGTTCGGGCCGCAAACCTTGCACCGCCTGCCGCAAATGATTCAGGCCAAACGTGGCACCGGTAAATCGCAGGTCGATATATCGTTTCCTGAAAATGAAAAATTTGATGATCTGCCGCCCGCACGTGTTGAGGGCGTAACCGCGTTTGTATCGATCATGGAAGGTTGTTCAAAATATTGCAGCTTTTGCGTGGTGCCGTATACGCGAGGGGAAGAAATTTCCCGTTCGTTTGATTCGGTCATGGCAGATATTCACGAGCTGGTCGCCAAAGGTGTGAAAGAAGTCACCCTGCTCGGCCAAAACGTGAATGCTTACATTGGTCAAATGGCCGATGGTTCAGACGCCGACTTTGCATTACTGCTCTCGTCCATTCATGCGATTCCCGACATTGAGCGCATCCGTTACACCACTTCTCATCCGCTCGAATTTACGCAGCGTTTGATTGATGCCTACGGCAAATTACCCAAGCTGGTTTCGCAACTGCATCTGCCGGTGCAATCAGGCAGTGATCGGGTATTGGCCGGGATGAAACGTAACTACACGGCGATGGAATATAAATCCATTATTCGGCGTCTGCGTCTAGTGCGGCCTGATGTTTCGATTTCGAGCGATTTCATTATTGGTTTTCCGGGCGAAACCGATGAGGATTTTGAAAAAACCGTGAAGCTGGTTGAAGATATTCAGTTTGATGGCAGCTTCTCGTTCATCTATTCGCGCCGCCCCGGCACGCCTGCCGCCAGCCTGCACGACGACACACCCTATGCGGTGAAGTTAAGCCGTCTGCAACGGCTGCAGCGCATTTTGGAAGGCCAGGCCACGCTGATGTCGAACGCGATGATCGGCACCACCCAACGGGTGCTGGTTGAAGGTGCCTCGAAAAAAGATGAAAAAGAATTGATGGGGCGTACAGATAACAATCGGGTTGTGAATTTCCCCGGCGATCAGCGCCTGATTGGCCGCTTCGTGCAAATAAAAATTATCGAGGCCATGCACTTTACCTTGCGTGGTGATGTGCTGACCAATGGGTTGACTGATGGGTTGACGGCAGCGTCCATCATGGAAACAGTGAGCGCATGAAGACGGCATCACTGGAATTCAGCTTCACCCCGATTGATAACCGCCGCCTGGCCACGCTGTGCGGCTCGCTGGATGCGAATTTGCGCAAAATCGAAACTGCGCTGAGCGTATCGATCGCACGACGCGGCGAAAAGTTTAACGTCTCCGGCGAACGTGAAAAAATTGAGCTTGCCGCCAAAGCGTTGAATAAATTTTATGCGGGTTTGAGTTCACATTCGAACCGCGGTCTCACTATTGAACAAGTACAGTTGGGCCTGGTAGAGCTGGCTCGCACGGGACGAACTGGAAACATGCAATCCGTAAAACCGGCAAAGGGTGAAAGTGCGGTTTACGAAGACCCTGAAAACGCGCCCAATAATATCGGTTTCCATACCAAGCGCCCCGACTTGCGGCCGCGCACAGATCACCAGGCGCAATACATCAAGCAAATGCAAACCTACGACATCACTTTTGGTGTCGGTCCGGCGGGTACCGGCAAGACTTTTCTGGCGGTGGCGTGCGCGGTGGATGCGTTCGAACGTGACCAGGTGAAGCGTATTCTGCTCACGCGGCCTACTGTAGAGGCGGGTGAACGACTCGGTTTTTTACCCGGCGACTTATCGCAAAAAATTGACCCCTATTTGCGGCCGCTCTACGATGCGCTTTATGATTTGCTTGGCTTCGATAAAGTGCAGCGCATGTTCGAGCGTAATCAGATTGAAATCGCACCGCTGGCATTTATGCGTGGCCGCACCTTGAATCAATCATTCATCATTCTGGATGAAGCGCAGAACACCACGCCCGAGCAAATGAAAATGTTTTTAACGCGCCTGGGGTTTGGCACCAAGGCGGTTATTACTGGCGATGTGACGCAGGTCGATTTACGTCATGGCACATTGAGCGGGCTGATTGATGCGCGCAATGTGCTGCATGGTGTGCGTGATATCGGTTTCACTATATTTCAGGCAAACGATGTGGTGCGCCATCCGCTGGTGCAATCAATCGTGACGGCTTATGAGGCGCACGGGCGGCATTCCCGATAGCTCACCAGCACACTCAGCCGCGCTAACCCGCACCGCAAATAGTGCTTGACACGGTTTTCAAAAAGCGTAAATTATTTTGCAGCCCACCAATAAATAAGTGCGCATCAACAAATGCAAACCCCGCTCCCAACGATGCTTTCAAGGCATTTCAGCCCGCTCTCGACAAGAGAGTCGTCCAAACTATGCGTATGAAGCATCAAGCCTGCCACCGCCAAAAATCATGCGTTTACGATTTTGCAAATAGTTTTCTTTGGCGCACATGCCCTCAAGAATATTACCGCTGACGGGTTTCAACTCTTAACGCCGTCCAGTGCTTATCGGGCACTCAAAAATGCCGCGCTATTCGAGCACAGGTGTCTATACAATTTTTAGCGGAGGATTCCATGGGAATCAACTCTTTAGGATTTGTATTAACGATTGCTGCTGCTGTTGTGCTGTTATTGTTTATTTATGTGAGCGGTGTGATTCGCTACATCCCGAATAATCGGCTGGGCGTATTGGAGAAAATGTGGAGTGGCACAGGCTCGATTGAGAGCGGCTTAATTGCGCTCAAAAGCGAAGCGGGTTTTCCGCCTGATGTATTGCGTGGCGGTTTTCATGTGTTTATGCCGTTCCAGTATCGAGTACATCCGGTGCCGCTGGTCACGATTCCGCAAGGCCAAATCGGCTATGTGTTTGCGCGTGATGGCGCACCTAGCCCGCTACCCAAACCCTGGCGTTCAATGAAACCGCCAGCGACTTTCAGGATGTTCGCGCATTCCTGAAAAACGATGGACAAAAAGGCCCGCAGCGCAAAATTTTGCGTGAAGGCAGCTATGCCATTAACCTCGCACAATTTATTGTGCTCACCATGGATAGTCGCTATACGATTAGCCTGGAAGCCAATGACGAAGGGCTGTTTGAGCAAACGTCCGGCATCATCGCGCAGCGGAATGGTTTTGAACCGGTCGTGATTAAAGATGCGGATGATGTCATCGGCATCATCACGGTTCACGATGGGCCGGCTTTGCCTGAAGGCGAGATTATTGCGCCAACGGTGGGGCAGGAAGCCAGTCGCACGGCGTTGTTTCACAATAATTTTCAGGACCCCGAAAAATTTTTGCGGGCAGCAGGCTTTCGCGGTCGTCAACACCAGGTACTGGTGGACGGTAGCTATTATTTGAATCGTCTCTTTGCCACCGTTGAGCTGGTGAAAAAGACAGTGATCGAGGTTGGCACCATAGGCGTGGTGGTTTCCTACACCGGCAAACAGAGTCTCGATATGTCCGGCGGTAAATGCCGGCATGGTGAGCTGGTGGAGCCGGGCACGCGCGGCGTCTGGAGCAAACCATTACTGCTCGGCAAATATGCGTTTAACACCTATGCAGGCAAAGTGATGTCAGTGCCGACGACCAACTTTGTGTTGAAGTGGGTAAAGGAAGCTGTTGGCACGCACCGCCTCGATGAAAATTTATCAGAGGTCGCGCTGATTACCAAAGACGCATTCGAGCCGACCTTGCCGCTATCAGTGGTGGTGCATATCGATTACATGAAAGCGCCACTGGTGGTGCAGCGTTTTGGTGACATCAAACGTCTGGTTGAGCAAACACTTGACCCAATGGTCTCCGCCTATTTTAAAAATATTGCGCAAACCAAAACACTGATTGAATTGTTGCAGGAGCGCAGCGATATTCAGGAAAAATCAGGCGAGGAAATGCGCGCAAAATTTGCCGCTTATAGTTTGAAGTTGCAAGAGGTGTTGATCGGTACCCCGCGCTCGGGTCAGGTAAAGAGCGGTGGCATCGAGCAAATCCTGATGCAACTGCGTAATCGCCAAACCGCGGTTGAGCAAATGGAAACTTACAAGCTCCAGGAACTGGCCGCCACTTAGGAGAGAACCTTGCGCGAGAAAGAGGCGTTGGCGAAGCAGCAGGTGAATATTACCGCCTCAGCGTGGTCGATTCAGGTGCGTGAGAACGAAGGTAAAGCCAAGCCTTGCGCAGGCGCGTCAGGAGTCTGACACCATTTCGGTAATTGCGAACGCGAATGCATATCGGGTGCGCGCTGAACGCGAGGGTGAGGCTGCGCGTATCCGTGCCGTGGGGTTTGCGGATGCCGATACAACCAAGGCGATTGGCATGGCCCAAGCTGAAGCAACCGCCAAGCACATGGAAGCTTATGGAGGACCGCAGTATCAGTTAAACAGCACGGTGCTGTTACGCCTCGCCTAGGCCATTGAGAACGGTAAGTTGCCGCTGGTACCGCAAATTGTAGTAGGTGACGGCAGCGATGGACAGAGTGGCTGCAGTAATTTGGTTGAGGCCATGCTGGCAATGATGATGAGCGAAAAAATAAATGACAAAATAAATGAAAAAGTGAGTGATAAAGGTTTGTCTCGCGCGCCGGCGGCAGCAACCGAAAAGGCGTGATGAATAATTTATAAGCTTAATGCCACAGCGAATAGCGGGCGACGGCCATAAAAAGGCCGCCGCCCCTTTTTCTATTTACAAATCAATTCATTTCATTACGGCTGACCTGCTATATTGTTTAGCGAACTTTTCACCCATCAATAAACCTGAACAACGACATGGCTTATACCGCTGACCAGCGAGCCGAATTGCGGCGCGCTTGTACCCATTTTATTTCCGGCCATCTTCCGCAAAAGCCGGGCGAAGAATTTATTCGTATGGGTGAATGGTGCCGTGATCAGCGATACGAGGCTGGCGGGGGCGTTGGTGCTGACGCCGATGTTTATGGCAGCGGAAAATTAATTAATCATTTTGAGACCAAAGTTGCCCGCCTGCTGGGCAAACCTGCTGCCGTCTTCATGCCTAGCGGCACCATGGCGCAACAGATCGCGAT
>JAYWCO010000384.1:0-5865 GCA_043780475.1 Burkholderiales bacterium
GCAGCGTCAGGTGCAAATGCCAAAAATTTCCGCTGGTCTTCGGCGGGCGACGCCACCACCCAGGATCCACATGGGCAGGATGAATCGTTTACGAAATCAATTAACAACCTGGTCTATGAGCGTCTGATTCAGCCCGGCAAAGATATGTCGCCCACGGCGTGGCTGGCCACCTCATGGAAAAATACCAGCCCGACCAAATGGGTGGTCACGCTGCGCAAAAATGTCAAATTTCAGGACGGTAGTTTATTTACCGCTGACGATGTGGTGTTTTCGTTTGAGCGCGCGGCCAAATCGAAACAGTTCAAAAGCTATGCGATTCCGGCTGGCGTCCCGCGCAAAATAGATGATTACACCGTTGAATTCACGACCCCGGTCGCGATGCCTACCACGTTGATCAATCTCGGTGAAGTGCCGATTATGAGCAAAAAATGGGCAGAGAAAAATGGTGCCACTGCACCGCAGGATTTCACCACCAAAGAAGTGACGTTTGCCTCGCGCAATGCCATGGGTACCGGGCCGTACCGCCTGGTCGCGTACGAGCCGGGCATCAAAATCACGCATCAAAAAAATGCCGATTGGTGGGGCCTCAAGGAGGGACGTTTTGAAAGCAATATTGATGCGCTCGAATATCGGCCAATTGCCAGCGCGGCGACTCGCATGGCGGCGCTGAAATCGGGCGAACTGGATTTTGTGCTCGACCCTTCACCACAGGAAATCGCGCAGCTAAAGCAGGACAGCAGACTGAAGGTATGGGAAGGCGAAGAAACCAGGGTGATCTCGATCGCGCTGGATCAGGCGCGTGATGAATTACTGTTTGCGGATGTCAAGGGCAAAAATCCGTTCAAGGACCAGCGGGTGCGTCAGGCGCTGTATCAGGCAATCGATATCAACGCTATTCAAAAACAAATAATGCGCGGTTTGTCGATCCCGACCGCGATTGCAACGGCCAACCCCAAAGGCGAAGGCATCGCCGCCGCGCTGGAAAAACGCCTGCCGCTTGATCCGGCTGCCGCACAAAAATTGCTCACCGCGGCGGGCTATCCGAACGGCTTCGGCTTCACCCTGCATTGCCCGAATGACCGCTATGTGAATGATGAAAAAATTTGCGTAGCACTCGCGGCGATGTGGGCCAAAATCGGCATTAAAGCCACTATCGAAACCATGCCCAAAGCACAATATTTTCAGCGCACCCCGAAGCACGAATTCAGCGCCTGCATGCAAGGCTGGGGCGACAATAATCGCGATGCGATGTTTACGCTAAAACCGGTGCTGCACAGCTTCAGCCAAGCCGGTTATGGCGCGGCCAACTACGGCAATTTTAAAAATGCCGAGCTGGATGCGCTGATCGAAAATGCCGAAACCGAAATGGATGTCAAGACGCGTCAAGTCTTGATTAACCAGGCTGTTGAGCTGGTACAAAAAGAGGTGCTGGTAATCCCGCTGCATCGGCAGGTCATCCCGTGGGTATCGCGTGCCAATGTGAGCCTGATCCACCGCTCCGATAATAAATTCGCGCCGCTTTGGGTGCAGATGAAGTAGTCGTATCGTCATTACAAACGGCGTTATTAACTGAACCATACGACTATGATGACTGCACCTGGAATAAATAATATGGCGCTTCGTTAAATGACACTCACCTATATTTGGGCATCGTTTTTCATCATCGGTTTTATCGCTGCACTGGCGCAGTGGCTGTTCATGGGCGATGTGGAGGTGTTCAAGCGGATCGTGGATGGCACCTTTGAATCTGCCAAGGTCGGCGTGATGGAAATCGCCCTGCCACTGGCGGGCATCATGAACTTCTGGCTGGGGATTCTGAACATCGCCGAAAAAGCGGGCGTGATCAATTGGCTGGCTAAAATAATCGGGCCGTTTTTTTCGCGCATATTCCCCGATGTGCCCAAAAATCATCCAGCGACCGGCCATATGCTGATGAATTTTTCCGCTAATTTATTGGGTCTGGATAACGCGGCCACCCCATTCGGTTTGAAGGCCATGGAAAGCCTGCATACCCTAAACCCGAAAAAAGATGAGGCCAGCAATGCGCAAATCATGTTCCTGGTTTTGCACGCGTCCGGTCTCACGCTGATTCCGCTCTCGATCATGGCGCAGCGCGCGGTGCTCGGCGCGCGCGATCCATCGGATGTTTTTATTCCCTGCCTGATCGCCACTTATGTCGCTACCGCAGTGGGCATGATTGCAGTCGCAATCAAGCAGCGCATCAATTTATTTAACAGCGTGGTGATCGGCTGGCTGGGCGGCATTACCGCGTTCATTGTCGGCCTGATCTGGTATCTCACCTACTTCCTCAGCAAAAGCGAAATCGAAGTTTTTTCCAAAGTCAGCAGTAATCTCATCTTGATGTCCATCATCGTGGTTTTTATCGTAGCCGCAATGCGAAAAAAAATCGATGTCTATGAAGCCTTTATTGATGGCGCCAAAGGCGGCATTCAAACCTCGCTAACCATCATTCCCTATCTGGTCGGCATGCTGGTCGCGATCAGCGTGCTGCGCAATTCCGGCGTGCTGGGATTCATCGTCAGCGGCTTTACCTGGGTGTTCACGCAGCTCGGTATGAACACCGATTTCACGCCTGCCCTGCCCACCGCGCTTATGAAGCCCATCAGCGGCAGCGGCGCGCGCGCGATGATGATTGATGCCATGAAAACCTATGGCGTGGATTCATTTGTCGGTCGACTGGCGTGCGTATTTCAAGGCTCGGCCGACACCACTTTTTATATTGTCGCGCTGTATTTTGGCTCAGTTGGTATTCGCAAAGCCCGCTACGCCATCACGCTCGGTTTAATCGCTGAATTTTCCGGCGTGGTCACGGCAGTGTGGGTGGCTTATTTATTTTTTCATTGATTATTTTTTTAGATTTTTGGGTAAGAAACTAGCATCGACGGGCCTCAACAAGCATAAATTCTTCGAAACACCGGCCAATGCTAGACCTTTCTATTGTAAATTTTAAAAATCAAAATTTTGGCATTCCGGCGAAGGGTTTTTTAGAAGTTGCTAATCAATTTTATTAAACGAGGTTTCAAGTGTCCCCATCCTTACCCGTACCCCTGCCCTTACGATCACCCCGCATGGTTACCGTCGCTGCTACGCAAATGGCTTGCTCCTGGAATCGTGCGGCCAATATTCAAAACGCTGAAAAATTAGTACGTCAGGCTGCGGCGATGGGTGCGCAGATTATTTTGATTCAGGAATTATTTGAAACACCGTATTTTTGCCAGAAGCCGAATTCGGATTATTTACAGCTTGCGACGACCATGGCGGCGAACCCGGCGATTCAACACTTCCAGAAAATTGCGCGCGAATTATCAGTGGTGTTGCCGATCAGTTTTTTTGAGCTGGCGGGGCGGGCGCGATTTAATTCGGTGGCGATCATTGATGCAGACGGGACCAACCTCGGCATTTATCGCAAGAGCCATATTCCCGACGGACCTGGCTATCATGAAAAATATTATTTCAATCCGGGCGATACCGGCTTCAAGGTATGGAACACGCGTTACGCGCGCATCGGCGTCGGCATTTGCTGGGACCAATGGTTTCCAGAATGCGCCCGTGCCATGGCATTGCAGGGCGCTGAGCTATTGTTCTACCCCACCGCCATCGGCACCGAGCCGCATGACCCGACGATCAGTTCGCGGGATCACTGGCAGCGCGTACAGCAGGGGCACGCCGGCGCGAACCTGATGCCGCTGATTGCAAGCAATCGGATCGGTCGCGAGGATCAGGAGGATTACCACATCCATTTTTATGGCTCATCATTCATCGCCAATCAGTTCGGCGAAAAAGTAGCCGAGTTAAATGAAACTGAAGAAGGCGTTATCACCCACCGTTTTGATCTTGACCAGCTCGAACACATTCGCAGCGCATGGGGCAGCTTCCGTGACCGTCGACCTAATTTGTACGGCGCGCTAAAAACCCTGGACGGCGAGCTGGCGTCCTGAACATGGCAACGCTGGCGACTACACCACGGGCAGACGGCTTTTACATGCCCGCCGAATGGATGCCGCATACTCGAACCTGGATGATCTGGCCAGAGCGGCCGGATAATTGGCGACTTAATGCCAGGCCTGCCCAAGCCGCCTTCGCAGCTGTGGCGCAGGCGATTGCACGCTTTGAACCTGTCACGGTGGGCGCATCAGCAGCCGCGTTTGAAAACGCTCGCGCCCTGCTGAATCACCCCAATATTCGCGTTGTCGAGATCACCAGCGATGATGCCTGGGCGCGCGATACCGGCCCTACTTTTATTATCAATAATGCTGATGCGGTGCGCGGTATTGATTGGGCTTTCAATGCCTGGGGCGGCCTGGATGGCGGGCTCTATTCACCCTGGACAAACGATGATCAGGTGGCGGCCAACATTCTGCAATTGGCGCACTGCGAACGCTATCGCACCGAGGGTTTTATTCTGGAAGGCGGCTCATTTCATGTGGACGGTAAAGGCACTGTCATCACCACCGAAGAATGTTTGCTGAATAAAAATCGCAATCCACAGATGAGCCGCGACGCGATTGAAGAGAGGCTGCGCGCGTATCTCGGTATCGATAAAATTATCTGGCTACCGTATGGTCTTTTCAACGATGAAACCAATGGCCATATTGATAATTTTTGCTGCTTTGTGCGGCCCGGCGAAGTGCTGCTGGCATGGACGGACGACCGACAGGATCCTAATTTTGAGCGTTGTCAGGCGGCATTACAGGTGCTGAAAAATGTCCATGACGCACAAGGTCGCCAGCTGATCATCCACAAAATACCGATCCCCGGTCCGCTCTATGCGACCGCCGATGAATGCGCGGGCTTACAGGCGGTGGCGGGCACCCAGCCGCGAGACCCTGGCGTGCGGCTGGCGGGTTCGTATATCAATTTTTTAATCGTGAACGGCGGCATTATCGCGGCAAAATTTGATGACCCTCAAGACGCCGCAGCCGAAGCCATTCTCAAGCGCATCTTCCCGCAACATAAAGTGGTGATGGTGTCGGGCCGCGAAATTTTATTGGGCGGCGGCAATATTCATTGCATAACTCAGCAACAACCCGCACCACAATATTGAAGCCTCCAGAACTGATCAAATATGATCCATCGTCCGTGTGACATAAAACCATTCATTGCCAGGCTCGGCCTTGGCATCGGGAAACAAAATGCACCCATCGGCATCGGCCAGCACCGGCGTACCGTCATGCCGCGTACCAATCAAATCGCCCCGGCCTAACGGCTCAAAGCTCGCCCACTCGCGGCTAAAGGTATCGCCCGCGTGATTTTTATCGTGCACTTCATACATGCGCAAGGCCTCGAATTTCGTCACCGGTTCAGGCGCCGTAGTAGCACTGATGCCAAGGAATGAGAGCGTATTTAAAATCGCGCGATAGCCCACCGTTGGCGAGGCCGGATCATCGTGCGAGCCACATTCAAGCGTGATCGAATAGCCGCCAACCGAGCGCATATATTCAGTCGTGCCGACGCCATAATGCGGATCGGTGTTGAGCGGATTGAGCTGTTTACCGGTGGCCGCGGCATCACGAATGCGACGCTCGACACCGCTCGCATAAGTGCTCAACCAGCCATCCACAAAGCGATGCACCCCGAGCCGTTTAGCGAGCGCGCGCTCCTTCTCGTAATGAATAAACGGCTGTAGCTCGCCCGCATTATTTTCCGGGCCGAGCATCGCGAATGGCGGATTCCGGGCGCGCGTGGAATGCAAATCCAGCAGCACTTCATGCTGTGCCAATAACGGACAGAGCCAGTTGGCCACATGGTCCTCATAATCACGCGGATGTTTAACCGGATAAAGATTGCGATTCAGATTACGATCGCCAGCCCGCTCGCCACGTGCATAGGCCAAGGGATTGGTCA
>JAYWCO010000385.1:0-2932 GCA_043780475.1 Burkholderiales bacterium
TGCCGCCGTTTATTTCAAGCGTCGCCTTGTTTGTCAATCCGGAGCGAGCGTGGGTTGAAGCCGTGGTGCATGCGCTAAAGCCCGCCGTGCTGCAATTTCACGGCGATGAAGATGCGGATTTTTGCATTTCATTCAACATGCCTTATCTAAAAGCCATTCGCATCGGCGGGGCGATGACCCAGACTGATTTGCTACAATACAAGGCTGAATTTGTGAGTGCTCAAGCGCTACTGCTGGATAAGCTGGACCCGCTGCAATATGGTGGCAGCGGCGAGACGTTTGATTGGCACCTGATTCCGGATGAAATGCGGGAACATATTGTGCTGGCAGGCGGTCTCAACCCGGGCAATGTGGCGAGTGCGGTACGCACGGTCAGACCGTGGGCAGTAGATGTTTCCAGCGGCGTGGAAAGTAACATCAAAAGTGGCATTGAAAGTAGCACAGCAGCCAGCATAAAGACCAAAGATCACGCGAAAATCGCGGCGTTTATTCAACAAGTTAGACAGGCAGATCAAGATGCAAATGTATGACCTTCCCGATGCGAGTGGACACTTTGGCCCCTACGGTGGCGTGTTTGTGGCAGAGACTCTGCAAGCCGCGCTGCAAGAGCTCAATATCGAATACGAGCGTGCCAAGGCTGATCCTGAATTCGTCGCTGAATTTCAACGCGAGCTAAAACATTACGTCGGCCGTCCCAGCCCGATTTATCACGCTAAACGTTTGTCGGATGAGCTAGGCGGTGCACAAATTTATTTGAAGCGTGAAGATTTGAATCACACCGGCGCGCACAAAATCAACAACACCATCGGTCAGGCTTTGCTGGCTCGCCGCATGGGTAAGCCGCGCATCATTGCAGAAACCGGCGCCGGTCAGCACGGCGTTGCGTCCGCTACGGTCGCGGCCCGCTATGGTCTTGAATGCGTGGTCTACATGGGCTCCGAGGATATCAAGCGTCAGGCGCAAAATGTGTATCGCATGAAGCTGCTCGGTGCCACCGTAGTGCCCGTTGACAGCGGCTCAAAGACGCTCAAAGACGCGCTCAATGAAGCAATGCGCGATTGGGTAACCCATGTTGAAAATACGTTTTATATTATTGGCACGGTCGCGGGCCCACATCCGTACCCGATGATGGTGCGCGATTTTAATTCAGTGGTGGGCAAAGAGTGCCTCTGGCAAATGCCCGAAATGATTGGTCAGCAGCCTGACGCGGTGCTGGCGTGTGTGGGTGGCGGCTCGAACGCGATGGGTATTTTCTTCGATTACATTCCGCATGAAAAAGTCCGCTTAATCGGTTGCGAAGCCGGCGGTGAAGGCATCGAGACCGGCAAACATGCCGCTTCGCTGTCCGCCGGCACGCCTGGCATTTTGCACGGCAATCGTACCTACCTGATTCAGAACGCAGACGGACAAATTATTGATACGCACTCGGTATCAGCAGGCCTTGATTATCCCGGCGTAGGCCCCGAACATGCTTGGCTGAAGGATGCCGGCCGCGCAGAATATGTGGCAGTCAATGATGATGAGGCGCTGGCTGCGTTTCATCGCCTGTGCCGCACGGAAGGTATTATTCCGGCGCTGGAATCAAGCCATGCTGTGGCCCATGCCATGAAGATGGCGCCAACGATGGCGAAAGACAAAGTGCTGTTGGTGAATCTTTCCGGTCGCGGTGATAAAGATATGGCTACTGTCGCAGAACGCTCAGGATTGCAGTTTTACTGTCGCCCCAGCTGCCAAGCCAATCAGAATTTGTAATGAAGGCCAGCAAACATGGCCGTGAATCAAACCCAAAAAGGCCAAGATTTTGAGCAGAATTAAAGCAACCTTTGCGGCACTCGCTACCGAAAAAAAGACCGCGCTCATTCCATTCGTGACCGCGGGCGATCCGACCGCCGCCATCACCGTGCCGCTCATGCATACGCTGGTTAAAGCAGGCGCTGATGTGATCGAGCTAGGTGTGCCGTTTTCAGATCCGATGGCCGATGGCCCGGTGATTCAGCGGGCGTCCGAGCGGGCGCTAAAAAACGGCGTCGGCCTAGTTGATGTGCTCGCCTATGTTAGTCAATTCCGTGAAACCAACATCACCACGCCGGTAGTCTTGATGGGCTATGCCAATCCAATCGAGCGCATGGGGCTGGCTTTATTTGCAGCGCGCGCCAAAGCGGCAGGTGTCGATGGTGTATTGGTGGTGGATTATCCGCCAGAAGAAAGTGTTGAAGTCCTGAAGTCGCTCGATGCAGTCGGTATCGATTCGATTTATTTGCTCTCGCCCACTTCCACGGCGCAGCGCATCAAGCTGGTTGCGCAAAGTGCGCGCGGCTATATTTACTATGTATCGCTCAAGGGTGTGACCGGTGCAGCCAATATTGATACAGAAGCAGTCAGCGCGATGATCAAACAGATCAAGGCCGAAACCGCCTTGCCGGTGGGCGTCGGTTTCGGTATTCGCGATGGCGCAACCGCCAAGCTGGTGGCGGCGTTTGCCGATGCAGTGGTGATTGGCTCACGCATTATTCAGGAACTGGAAGCATCACCACCCGAAGCTGCACTCGTCAATGTTGAAAAGTTGGTGAGCGATATCCGTCACGCCATGGATGCTTGAATAAATTAAATAATGATGGGAGCCTGCTATGTCGTGGTTTAGAAAACTCCTTCCGCCGAAGATCAAAGTGGGCGGCACCGCGCCGAAAAAAGCGGTGCCTGAGGGCCTATGGAGCAAATGTCCGAGCTGCCAATCCACGCTTTACTTTACGGATCTTGAAAACAATCAGCACGTCTGCCCCAAATGTAATTATCACAATCGTATTTCGGCGCGTCAGCGGCTGGATATGTTTTTCGATCCGGATGGTCGCGCTGAAATCGGTTCTGAGGTGCTGCCGATCGATAGCTTGAAATTCAAAGACAGCAAAAAATATATTGATCGCCTTGAGTCAGC
>JAYWCO010000386.1:0-4834 GCA_043780475.1 Burkholderiales bacterium
GGGTTTTATATGCTGACGCCTGGCTCGATGTTGGCCGAGGCTCTTGACAAGGCTGGCCGTACTCACGATGCACTCACGCTGCTTGATCGCTTGCTGGAAGCAACACGCGATCCGGAGGTCGGCTCATTCATGTCTGAACTCTGGAGATTGCGTGGCGAGTTTACGTTATGTGAGTCGCGCGAGAATAAAAGTCTAGGCGAAAGCTATTTGCGCACGGCGGTACGCATTGCTGCTGCACAGGAAGCAAGTCAAATGCGTTTGCGCGCAGCATTGCCGCTAGCGCGACTGCTAGGCGACGATGGCCGACGTAAAGAGGCGCACGATCTATTGGCAGCCGCGCTGGATGAGAATAGCCTTGCCGTTGACTGCTCCGAGCGAGCAAAAAGCACACTTTTACTCGCAGAACTTGCCTGAAATCTGATCAACGGCCATTTCAAACAATTTCGACATTTTTAAGTTGTCATTCTAGAGGATTGACGGATCAACTCGCGGATGGAGGCGTTGGCGGAACATAGCCCGATGCCTTCTCTGCGCCATCGCCAAAAAAATGCCGCATCATCTGTTCTTCCAGATATTTGCGGGCGCGTTGATCGGCGAGGTTTAAACGATTTTCGTTGACCAGGCGCTTTTGATCTTCCTGCCATTCTTTCCACGCCACTTTGGAAACCTGCTCGTAAAGTTGCTTGCCAATCGGGCCGGGGTAAGGGGCGAAATCGAGGCCCTCGGCTTCGGTTTTGAGTTTGATACATTGAATCATTCTAGGCATGCGAAACTCCTTCAGGGACATGAAAACTACGGCTGACAGCTAAAGTGATTTACTGTAAATTTTACTGCGTCGCTGGTAGTTATAGAGAGCCTGCTTTTCAGCGGGCAATTTTAAAACATCGCTCTCCATGAAGCCGCGCTCAACGAACCATTGCGTAGTTTGGGTAGAGAGTACAAACAGGGTTTTGAAGCCTTTATCTTTAGCGCGTTTTTCAGCAAATCCCAGAATGCGTTCGCCGCGCCCGCCATCCCGATAAAACGGATTCACCGCCAGGCACGCCAGCTCGACCGACTTGTCATGCGGAAAAGGATACAGCGCGGCGCAGCCAATGATTTCTTCATTTTGTTCAAGCACCATAAAACGATCTATTTCTTTTTCAATTAATTCGCGATCACGTTTGACCAGCACCCCTTGCGTCACCAGCGGATCAATAATGACGAGGATGCCGTCCACATCATCGCGCTTCGCATCGCGCAATTTATCTGGTGATTCGAGCACGATCATCGTGCCGATACCGTGATGCGTGAACAACTCCATCAGCAAGGCGCCATCGATATGGCGGCTGATCAGATGCGCGCGTTTCACGCCATCGCGCACCGCGCGTATTGTACACGGCAGGTAGTAGCGCACATCATCAGAAAGCGTGCTGGAGGTCGCCGCCAACCCCAATAACTCCTGCGCCTGCAGCGCCGTCAGCTCACCCAGCAGCTTGCCTTTGGCGTCAGTCGCGCCCATCGCTTCAGTCAGAAAAATAAGCTTGTCAGCCTTGAGCGCAATCGCTACCGAGGTCGCCACATCTTCCAGTGTGCAGTTAAAAATATCGCCGGTCGGTGAAAACCCAATCGGCGAAATCAGCACCACTTCATGATCATCCAGGCGACGTGTGATGCCTTCGACATCGACTTTTCGTACCTGGCCGGTGTGCATAAAATCCACGCCGTTATGCACGCCGAATGGTCTGGCGGTAATGAAATTACCACTCGACACGCGAATATCCGCGCCCGCCATCGGTGAATTCGCCAGTTCGGTTGAGAGCGTCGCTTCAATCTCCATGCGCACAATGCCGTTGGCTTCTTTGACGCATTTAAGCGCTGCATCGTCAGTGATGCGGCGGCCTTCGGCATAGCGCGGCGTCACCCCGTGTTGTTTAAGCTGGTCTTCAATTTGCGGGCGGGTGCCGTGCACCAGCACCACGCGCACTTCCAAACTCACCAGCACATTGATGTCATGCGCCAACTGCATCAGCTCGCCGTCGGACAGCACCTCACCGCCAAACGCGATCACAATCGTGCCGCCACCGAATTCATGAATAAACGGCGTGGCCGAGCGAAACCACTTGACGAAAACCTCGAGTTTCTTGGCAGCGTTCTTGGGCATTTTCAGTATGGGTGCAGGGCTGGGGAAGGGGATAGGGATAGGCTGGAAATCGAATTAACCGGCAGTTTATCAGGCCCGCTCACTCAGAGGTCGCCCATGGCGGCTTGCAGGGCTGCAATCGCGGCCAATCCCGCTGTCTCAGTACGCAATACCCGCGCCCCAAAGCGAACCGCTTGAACCCCCGCCCGCATCGCTGCGGCTACTTCCTCTGACGCAAAGCCGCCTTCCGGACCGATCATGAGCGCGATAGAGGTTGTGGGTGTGGCAGCGGCGGTATTTAATCGCTTGGTCAACGCCATCTCCGCCGCAGGATCCAGCAGCAAGCGCAGCCCATTGGCAGGTCGCAATAGCCAATCCGCAACCTCAGCGACCGGTGCGACCCGTGGCACGCGATTGCGGCCACATTGTTCACACGCGGCCGTGGCGACACCCTGCCAATGCAGAGCCCGCTTGGCAACGCGTTCTGCGCTCAACTTGGCGGTGGCCCGTTGGGTCTGGATTGGCTGGATGGAAGTCACCCCTAGCTCCGTGGCTTTCTGAATAATCCAATCCATTTTGTCGCCCGTGGCGAGCGCTTGCACCAGCGTGATATTCAGCGGCGATTCGCGCTCAATGGCGTGATGTGCCCGCAGCTGCACCGATACCTCACGTTTGCCGATAGCTGCAATCGTCGCCGCAAATTCGCCGCCTGCACCATCAAACAAAGTGATGTTCTCGCCTTCATTCAAGCGCAGCACGCGAATATGTATGGACACTTTTTCATCAAGTGCCGTCCCGACAGGGAACGCCAGATCGCGGGGTAGCGGCGTGGCTACAAAAAATCGAGGGGCATGCATTGAAGATGACAAGGCGAAATTCCATAAACGGGTGGGGTATTATAGCGACGGTTCACACCAAGGCCTGATGCAAGTTCTTCGCACTTCCCAATCTGTCTCACATGCAACCACTTCCCATCCCCGTCCCGATCCCACACTCCGATCTCCCCGCCGGGCATCCGCAGCTCAGTGCGTTAGCCCTGCCGGTGATGGCGCTGCTGCGCGATGTGTCTGCTACTGAGCTGATGCCACGTTTTGAACGCGTGGCTGCCGAGCGAAAACACGACGGCACCGTGGTCACCGAAGCGGATCGCGCGGTTGAGGCGGCGCTGGTTAAAGCGTTGCCTGCGATTTTCAATTGTCCAGTGCTGGGCGAGGAAATGCCGCCGGACGTGCAACAAAAACTGTGGCGTGGCGCCGACTGGCTGTGGTGTGTTGACCCACTTGACGGCACCGGCAATTTCACCAACGGCAAGCGCTACTTTGGCATTTCAGTGGCGCTGATGTATCAGCGTGAAAGTATATTTGGCGCGGTGTTTGATCCCAATGCCAACGAGCTGTTTCACGCTGTTCGCGGTGGCGGTGCCTGCATGGTTGATAGTGACGGCATGTCCAAACATCTCAAGGTCTTGCCCTCAAAGCCCTTGTCCGAAGCGATCATTGAAGTAGGCCGCTTCAAATTGCTGGGCCGTGTAAAAACCGCACTCTCCCAACATTCACCCGCTAAAAAAATTGTGTCGAGCGGTGCATCCGTATTGCAGTGGTGTCATATGGCGTGCGGTCGGGTTGATGGATTCGTACATGCGGGTGAACAGCCGTGGGATTACGCGGCGGGCGCGTTAATTCTCGAAGAAGCTGGTGGTCGCACGGCCACATTGCTACATGATAATTATTGGCGCTCGGTGGATGTGCAAGGCTCATGGCAAAAGTCAGCAATAGCCGCACGGCATCCCGCATTATTTGATGAATGGAAGCGGTGGGTAAGAAGCCACCTATAGAAAATGACAAACTCTATAACTGGCGGGGATTTTGAGCCAAAATGCTCCAAAAGCCTTTCCAGCGCTAGAGTTTACTGTATATTTTAGTGGCTGATTCACGATTTCCGCATCCTCTAATACGACATACAAGCCGCATTCAGAATCCCTGCCGCAATCGAAATCGCGCCGAGAAAAAATCCTGAAGCCTGTTTGCCCGCCGGAATATCTTGCGCAATATGGGGCAGCGCAATGCGCGCAATGATAAACACCAGCAACTGTATCGCCAACGCGATAAAACCCCAGATCACCATATCGATAGGGTTAACGCTGAATTGGATCGCATTCGATAACGGAATCACCATGCCGATCAACGCGCCAGAGAGACTGAACGCCGCGGCCATATTGCCTTCGCGAATTAGGCCGACCTCACGGTAGGGCGTGATGCGCACATAAATCGCCACGAACATCACTAGCAGCAACGAAGAGATGCCGAGGTAAATCAGGAAATCATCAAAGCCCGCGAACGATTCCATCACCTGATACTTGAACATAATTTTTCTCCTGCCCGTATCAACGGGAATGATGAGCGGCTAAATAAAATAGTGCGGTAAAAAACGACTGGTGTTTTTGGTTACAGGTGATTCATCCTCGCGAATACCCATGCCGGCGGGCTCATCGCCAATCACCCATGAGCCGATAACCATGTAATTATCCTGCCCTGCCTCACGATAATTGGGCACCGGGTGAAAGCCCTGGTAGATAAATCCTTCGGCGCCATATTCGCCTGGAATCGCGATTTCGCCGCTCGAGGTTTTAATGGTGACGTTCGCGCCTTCTCGCGAGAGCAGCGGTTTTTTAACGTAGTCACTGGCAAATTTTTGTTGCTCAAAATACGCTGG
>JAYWCO010000387.1:0-3374 GCA_043780475.1 Burkholderiales bacterium
TTTTTAAACAAAAATTCATCACAAACCGAAAGTGCAGGAAACAACTACCAGTTAATGTGTATTGACATAGGTAACTCAAACAATAAAAATTTTTGTTACAAACAAATACTACTAAGTTCGATCAAGCCAAAGTATTAATTACCTCACGCCGCACAAAAGTTCACATTTAGCACATCAATAAAACCACTAGAACTTAATGGCTCTCGTTTTGAAGAGTGACATCTAAACTTTTAAAACATTTTTATGACTTATAAACTATAAAAGTTAGCCTTCACTATCACTTCATTTAATAGACTGATCGCTACATAAACGCGATGCTAGTCCATCCCTAACAGGGTGAATGTTAATTTTTGTTTCCTGCGTGCATTTAATGTTTCCACCAATTTACCTGTCGATCTACACGCGCACCAATATGACTACATATATATGAGCGTGAAATAGCCGAAATTGCACAATATTCAGCTTATCTAATTTGTCGATTCACCTTGTAATTGGCTATAATATGTAAGCATTAAGAATGCGTCAGCGGAGAGGTGGCAGAGTGGTCGAATGCACCAGACTCGAAATCTGGCGTACGGTTTTACCGTACCGTGAGTTCGAATCTCACCCTCTCCGCCATATTTTATAAAAGCTTATCTATCTGATTAGACAAGCTTTTATCATTTTGGCGATTCAACATTGCTATTCAACTGTTTGCAATCGAAGTAGATAGCCGTACAAACTCAAATGTCGATCCCAGTCTCGGTGTCCTGAATTTAAGTACGCGGCGGCGGTCCATGCTTTCGGGCAATATTTTATATTTTTACCCCAAAACAATGCGCCATCGAAGGAAACTCGCCATTCCTGACTTCCTTAGCATAGGTAGCTGCTGCGGCTGAAACCTGTGCGCCCATATCAATATAGCGTTTTGCAAACTTTGGGGTAAAGTCGGGAAACATACCTAAAATATCTTCAGTAACAAGCACTTGCCCGTCGCAGGCAGGAGATGCACCAATACCAATTAACGGCACTGTCAATGCCTCAGCCACAGCACGAGCGACTGGCTCAACCGTACCTTCAATTAACACACCGAATGCGCCTACGGCTTCAAAATCTCTAGCAATGGTTATCCATTTCGTGGCCGCATCTTCTTCACGGCCCTGGGCCTTAAAGCCACCCATTTCGTTTACGCGCTGCGGCATGAGGCCAATATGCGGCATGATCGGGATGCCGCGCGCAACTAAAAATTCAACCGTCTCAACCAACTCCGCGCCGCCTTCAAGTTTCAGCCCTTGCGCACCCGACTCGGCCAGCGCTCTCGCGCAATTTCGATAAGCTTGTTCTTTGGATTCTTGGTAACTGCCGAACGGCATATCCAGCAGCACACAGGCATGGCTGGAGCCGCGCATGACACCTTGCGTATGAGCGATCATGGTGTCCAGCGAAACACCTAGCGTGCTATCCAGACCATAGACCACCATGCCGAGTGAATCACCAACAAGCAATACATCACAATGTGCGTCAATGAGCTGTGCCATGGGTTTGGTATAGGCCGTGAGCATGACGATTCTGGTTTTTGACTTCATCCCGCGCAGCTCGGGGATGGAAATACGTTTTTGAGTGCTATGGACGCTCATGTTGGGCCGCCAGTATTTTGAGTAAAAAGTCGCGGTATTATGCACCTATCAAATTACGAGGTGAACCAAATGACTTTATTACTGCGATGGTTGTTAAACGGAGTGGCACTGATGCTGGTCGCCTATCTTTATTCAGGCGTGACTGTTACCGGCTTGGTGCCGGCTTTAATTGCCGCACTGGTGCTTGGCCTGGTGAACGCGGTCATTCGCCCGATACTGGTCATTTTAACCTTACCCGTTACGCTGCTGACACTGGGCTTATTTATTTTTGTGATCAATGCCCTGCTCTTCTGGCTGGTGGCAGAAATAGTGCCCGGCTTTAGAGTGACAGGCTTCATGGCGGCGCTAATTGGCTCGCTGATGTTCTCGGTGATTACCATCATCACAAGCTGGCTGATTTCGGATAATAAAAAATAACATTGCGGTTTGGAATCATGTGGACAGCGCCTTAATGAGCGCTGTTTTCTGCGCATTTTACTTGTTTAGGGGCAAATAAATTTGCACCTGACGCGCTTGAAAAATCCCACGTCATCCCGATTTATAAAAAAATAATTGTTTTTTCTGGAGCTTTAGGGATGAATACCAATACCAACGAAACAGCATCGTCGACAGAACCCGTGGACACCGCAACCATCGCAGAATCAGCCCATACGCAATCAACACCTCCACTGACTGATCTGGAAGCCAGGCTTGCTGAGGCTGTAGCCTTGGCTGAAAAGCATAAAGATGAATGGCTACGCGCCAAGGCCGAGACGGATAATATTCGTCGTCGCGCGGCTGAGGATGTGCTCAAGGCGCAAAAATTTGGTGTGGAAAAAATAGCAGATTCGCTGCTCGCCGTGAAAGATAGCCTGGATGCTGCACTGGTCGTGGAGAATACTTCGGTTGAATCTTTTAAAGAAGGCGTGGAATTAACCGCTCGCCAGCTCACCAGTGTTTTCGAGAAGTTCTCGATTGTTGAAGTAAATCCGGTCGGTGTGAAATTTGACCCGAACAAGCATCAATCGATTGCCGCACTGGAAAGCGATCAGGAGCCGAACACAGTCATTAACGTCATGCAAAAAGGCTATACCCTGCATGATCGTGTATTAAGGCCCGCTTTGGTTACGGTAGCGAAAGCTAAATAAGCACCAACAAAGCCAAACAAGGCAAAAAGCCAAGTCAAAAGCTTTAAAAAATAACAAAAATCGCTTGAAATGCCTGTGGATAACCCTATCTGTAGTGCAGCTTAGTGACTTTCACATTCACTCAAAACATTTGTCATAACAAAATCCAGAAGGAAAACATCATGGGCAAAATCATTGGTATTGACTTGGGCACCACTAATAGCTGCGTAGCGATCATGGAAGCGGGTGTGCCGAAAGTTATTGAAAACTCCGAAGGTGCGCGCACCACACCGTCTATCGTTGCTTATCAGGACGACGGCGAAATCGTCGTCGGCGCCTCGGCCAAACGTCAAGCCGTGACCAATCCCAAGAACACCCTGTTCGCGGTAAAGCGCCTGATTGGCCGCCGCTTTGAAGAAAAGGAAGTTCAGAAAGATATCGATTTGATGCCCTACGCGATCGTGAAAAACGATAACGGGGATGCATGGGTAGTGGCTCGCGATAAAAAAATCGCCCCGCCACAAGTTTCATCCGAAGTGCTACGCAAGATGAAAAAAACCGCAGAAGATTATCTGGGTGAGGAAGTTACTGAAGCCGTGATTACGGTACCGGCCTATTTCAACGATGCACAGCGCCAAGCCACCAAGGATGC
>JAYWCO010000388.1:0-2485 GCA_043780475.1 Burkholderiales bacterium
TTGCAATCAAGGTGGCAATGCGCCATCTTTGCCTAAAATACTAATCTTCGCTCTTATCCAAAACTGTCTTCTCCAAACTTACCCCCTACCTTTTAAGGAAACCCATGAAAACCAAAGCTGCCATCGCCTGGCAATCGGGTGCGCCACTCACGATTGAAGAAGTCGATCTGCAAGGCCCGCAGGCCGGTGAAGTGATGGTTGAAATTAAAGCCACCGGCATTTGCCATACCGACTATTACACCTTGTCGGGAGCCGACCCGGAAGGTATTTTTCCGTCGATCCTCGGCCATGAAGGCGCCGGTATCGTGGTAGACGTAGGCGTCGGTGTGACCTCGCTGAAAAAAGGCGATCACGTGATCCCGCTTTACACCCCGGAATGCCGCCAATGCAAATTTTGCCTGTCGCGCAAGACCAATCTCTGCCAAGCGATCCGTGCCACACAGGGCAAGGGACTGATGCCCAATGGCACCAGCCGCTTTTCAATTGATGGCAAACCGATTTTTCATTACATGGGCACGTCGACATTTTCGAATTACATTGTGGCACCTGAAATTGCGCTGGCAAAAATCCGCGAAGACGCCCCATTCGACAAGGTTTGCTATATCGGCTGCGGCGTAACCACCGGCGTCGGCGCGGTAATTTTTACCGCCAAGGTTGAAGCGGGTGCAAATGTCGTGGTGTTTGGCCTGGGCGGCATTGGCCTCAACGTGATTCAGGGCGCGAAAATGGTCGGTGCGGATAAAATTATCGGCGTGGATTTAAACCCAGCGCGCGAAACGATGGCGCGTAAATTCGGCATGACCCATTTCATCAATCCGCAGGATCATGAAAATGTTGTGGATGCGATTATTGGACTGACTGATGGCGGCGCCGATTACAGCTTCGAATGCATCGGCAATACCAAAACCATGCGCCAGGCACTTGAGTGCTGCCACAAAGGCTGGGGCCGCTCAGTCATCATCGGTGTGGCCGAAGCCGGCGCCGAGATTTCGACCCGACCATTTCAACTCGTCACCGGCAGGATATGGGGCGGCTCAGCCTTCGGTGGCGCGCGCGGCCGCACCGACGTGCCGAAAATTGTCGATTGGTATATGGAAGGCAAATTAAATATCGACGACCTCATCACCCACACCATGCCGCTGGAAAAAATCAATGAAGGCTTTGATTTGATGAAGCGCGGCGAATCGATTCGCTCGGTGGTGCTGTACTGATGATTGAGAACATTCGCGTTGAAACTACTGGCATTGAAACTATTAGCGAACACCATTGTTTTGGTGGCATCCAGGGGTTTTATCGACATCAATCCCGTGTGATTGGTTTGCCGATGCGGTTTTCGGTATACATGCCGCCTCAGGCAGAGCAGGCAGCCGTCCCGGTACTTTTTTTCCTCGCTGGGCTGACCGCAACTGAGGAAACCTTCATGATCAAAGCCGGTGCGCAACGCTTTGCTGCCGAGCACGGTATGATGCTGGTGACACCCGATGTCAGCCCGCGCGCTACCAACATTGAGGGCGCGACCCGTGATTGGGATTTGGGTGAAGGTGCCAGCTTTTATCTGGATGCAACCGAAGCGCCATGGTCAAAACATTTTCGGATGGAGACTTATATGGTTGATGAGTTGAAAGGCATCATCACCCATCATTTTGCCGCAGACGATAATCGCATCGGCATCTTTGGGCATTCGATGGGCGGCCACGGCGCGCTCACCTTAGCGCTGCGCCATCGCAATATTTTTAAATCAGTGTCAGCATTCGCGCCGATTGCGGCACCGCAGAAATGCGCATGGGGACAAAAAGCTTTTACGCATTATTTGGGGCGTGATGAAACCCGTTGGGCGCAGCACGATGCGAGCGCGCTAATGTCACAACTCACCACACCATTCCCCGCCGGCATTCTGATTGATCAAGGTTTAGCGGATAAATTTCTGCCCGAACAATTGCATCCGCATGAATTCGCCGCCGCTTGCAAAATAGCGCATCAGCCGCTTACGCTGGAGCATCATGCAGATTATGACCACGGCTACTATTTCATAGCATCGTTTATTGAAAAGCATCTTGCCTTCCATGCGAAGGCGCTTACTTTGCAATCGTAGAAAACACTGAAAAATAATCCGGGAAGGTTTTTGCCACGCATCCCGGATCATTGATGGTGATGGGCACATTGCCGAGCGCCACCAGTGAAAAGCACATTGCCATACGATGGTCGTCATAGGTATCAATAATTGCATTCGCGAGCAGCTTTTCAGGCGGCGTGATGCGGATAAAATCTGCACCCTCCTCAACTACTGCGCCCACTTTGCGCAGCTCAATCGCCATTGCGCTCAAGCGATCTGTTTCTTTAACGCGCCAACTGGCGATATTACGGATGGTGGTAGTGCCATCGGCAAACAGCGCGGCGATGGCAATCGTCATGGCCGCATCGGGGATGTGATTCAAATCAGCGTCAATCGCCTTAAGCCTACCTGACGCAGGTGCCTTAGCCTCAA
>JAYWCO010000389.1:0-4276 GCA_043780475.1 Burkholderiales bacterium
GTTGGAATACGCGGTTTCTCAGAGCAGAAATAAGATCAAAAACAGCAAATTTAAAACGTGCAAGCAATTATACATGCCGCTAGTTTGCATCGCCCGGCTGGGCGGCGTTCACAACCCCGGCTGGGCGACGTTCAACCCCCCCCCCGCTGGGTCACGTTCACAACCTCCGCTGAATGAATGCAGCGTGATAAATTGCCAACAAAACACCAGCATTGGCGCGGCACTTCAGGCAAAAATGCTCCGAAGCGCACACCCTTGCTAGTATTCAATTTCTATTGTGAGAGACTTTGAAATGACGCTATCGGCGCCGGGGAACGCCGCATCCAGCGGGTGAATGCGCGCGCATTGCCGGTGTGGGCATGTTCCATCAGATCAAGCGCTTCGGGGGTGATATGGCGCGCCCCAAAAAACGCCGCACAGGCAAGACCTAGCCGCATCCACTGGTTGGGGACGCTTAGCAGCGCGGCGCGCGATTGGCCGCGCGCGGTGCGCAAGCTTTGCACATAGCTCGCGATTGAGCACTCTTCAGCACCCACCGCATCCACATCGCAACCCAATGCCCGTACCGTGCCAATTAGCGAGAGACACAAGGCGGCGAGATCATCGACATGGATCGGCGCAATCGCCTTGGTCTCGGTCGGTAAACACAGTACCGGCAAATGCGATTGCATCAGCAGTAGCTGCGTAGCCGGCGAGTCCTTGCCGAATACCAGCGACGGTCGCACGATGATGGCGCCCGCATGCGCCGCGCGCACCGCGTCTTCACCCTGGCGCTTGCTGGTAAAGTAAGCCGTACTCGCAGCGCTGCTCAGGCCCAGTAGCGAGATATGCAGGAACGGCCTTTTTAGCTCGGCACAGGCGCCAGCGAGTGCTGCGGGCGCATCAACATGCACCGCCTGATGTGCGGCGGCAGATGCATGCAGCAAGCCCGTGCAATTGATCACCGCGTCAATTGCGGCCAATCGCGGTAGCCATGTTTTTACGCCAGTATCGGTGAGCATATTGCAGCTGATTTCAGGGCCTACAGGGCCTTCAGGGTCTGCCTGGCGCACACCCAGTGCAACGGTGTGGCCTTGCGCAACACATTCTGCGGCGATATGGCGGCCGATAAATCCACGGCCACCGACGATAAGCATATTCATCTGCGGCTTTCGGTGGTAACGCGAGGCGCATTAACGGCAGCGGCGGTACAGTTCGTTGCTTGGTTGTCTCGAGCCAGTGCACAGATACGGCTTTGTGCTAAAGCATGAGTGGCACTAGCTGCGTGTGCTTTTTGTTGGACACGCTGGCTTAGAAAATTAAACAATCGATGCAATCCGCTTGCCGCGAGCAGATGGCGGTTACGTACGATCCAGGGATAGATGCGCGCGGCGTATGGCTTGATCCAGCGATGCGCTAGCATGCGGCTGACCCAACCAAGATTGGCGGCAGCGTACATCGCAATAAAAACATCAACCCCGTTGAGCCATTGGCCGCGTGCATCGCAGGCATGAATCAGGCTCATCATGGCGGTGCGCTTTATCGGCAACGGTGGCTGTGTGGCCCCATCAAAGTCGGCCGGGCTGCAATCAATCAGGATGAGTTCGCGGGACGCGATGTTTGATTGCAGCGCGGCCAATCGATTGCGCGCATGCAGGTGTTCAATTTCGCTGCTGCATAGTTTGCATGAGCCATCAAAATAAACGGTGAGCGGGTAGGTGAGTGGATGAGCTGTCATGTTTTGTCCTTCGCAAATACTTTTGAAACTGCTGGTGCAGAGGGATTTAGTTTCTATTGTTTCAGTAAATAATGAAATTGGCCGGCAAAAAAATACCTGAATATTATTTTCAGGCTTTGGTTTGAGCAGCCGTTGCGGCGGGTTTGCCGTGCACCAAATGCTGCACTTTCGCGCCCAACTTAATCACCTTCATCATGGTTGCTGGTTCAAGCCGAATCATTTCAGACGCCCACGACGAGAGTGCTTCCATTAGAGCCAATGTTTCCTTGATCCGCAACTGCGCCGCCTTATCCTCGCTGGCGATATCGCCGCTTTTTAGGCAGTCCCGCAAGACCTCAATGGTGGGGTCGAATTCGCGTGCTTTCCGCTCTCGCACCACTGTACGAAACAGCTCCCAAACATCGGTGGTGGTTTCGTAATGATCGCGTCGATCACCCATTAACGGCATCGAGCGAATCAGGTTCCAGTTTGCAAGCTCTTTGAGACTCATGCTCACGTTCGAGCGCGCAACACCGAGTGTTTCGGTAATTTCATCGGCATTCATCGGCCGCCCGGCGATAAATAGCAGCGCATGGATTTGCGCGACGGTACGGTTTACGCCCCAGGTCGAGCCCATTTCACCCCAGTGGAGCACGAAACGTTTGGCAACAGGTTTAAGTTCCATGAATGTAACTTACGCCTTCCGGCTATTTCAGTCAAGACTGAAATTTAATGCTCGCATGCTCTGCAATGGTCGCAGGCATTGCTAACGACCAGCCATATCACTTGGTCACTTCATCGCCCGGTCACTTAACCACTTATAATGCGCCAAGCTTTTTTACTATTTGTTTGCAATTTTTTGGTATCGCCACATGCTCGGTTCGCATCCTTCCCGCTCAGTTTCGCCCCGCCTGCTTGAAAACCTCAATCCTGAACAACTCAAAGCCGTCACGCTGCCGCGCGAAAGTGCGCTGGTGTTGGCGGGTGCGGGCAGCGGCAAGACGCGGGTATTGACGACGCGGATTGCGTATCTGATTCAGACCGGGCAGGTGAGTCCATCGGGCTTGCTGGCAGTAACCTTTACCAATAAAGCCTCGCGTGAAATGCTGACGCGGCTGACCACGATGATGCCGATCAACACCCGCGGTATGTGGGTCGGTACTTTTCATGGGCTGTGCAATCGGCTGTTACGTGCGCACTATCGGGACGTGAATCTGCCGCAGACTTTTCAAATTCTTGATTCGGGTGATCAGCAATCGGCGATCAAGCGCTTGCTGAAAGCGATGAATGTGGACGATGAAAAATTCAAGCCACGCGAAACGTCATGGTTCATTAATAACGCCAAGGAACAGGGCTTACGCGCGCATGCGGTCGAGGCGGGTGATGAATTTACCCGTCGGCAGGTCGAGATTTATCAAGCCTATGACGCCCAGTGCAATCGCGAAGGCGTGGTCGATTTTGCGGAGTTGTTGTTGCGCTGCTACGAGCTGCTCGGTAAAAATACGCCGCTGCTGGAACACTATCGCGCCCGCTTCAAATTTATTTTGGTCGATGAGTTTCAGGATACCAACCGCTTGCAGTACAAATGGATTCAGCTCCTGGCCGGGCCGCGCGGTGAAAACGCCAATGCCGTATTTGCGGTTGGCGATGATGATCAATCCATCTATGCATTTCGCGGCGCTGAAGTCGCCAATATGCGTGATTTTCAGCGAGATTTTGCCGACGGCAATGTGATCAAGCTGGAGCAAAATTATCGCTCGCAAGGCGCGATTCTTGAAGCTGCCAACGCGGTGATTTCGCATAACAAAGATCGGCTCGGCAAAAATTTATGGACTGACGCAGGCAAAGGCGAAACCCTGCGCATCTATCCGGCCTCAACCGATGAAGACGAAGCGCAGTTTGTGATTGACGAAGCCAAAAGCCTGAATCGTGAAGGTATGGCGTTTGCTGATATGGCACTGCTGTATCGCTCCAATGCGCAATCGCGGGTGCTTGAACATGCATTGTTTCGTGCAGGCATTTCCTACCGTGTGTATGGTGGCCTGCGCTTTTTTGAGCGGCTTGAAATCAAACATGCGCTGGCCTATTTACGCATTGCCGGCAATCCTGATGATGATGGTGCGTTCTCGCGCGTGGTAAATTTTCCGCCGCGTGGTATTGGTGCGCGTTCGGTTGAACAGGTCATGGATCTGGCTAAGCGCTACAATATTTCGATGTATGCGGCAGCCGCGAACGGCATTTCCAGCGGTGAAATTACCGGGCGCTCCGCAGCCGCTATTGGCTCGTTTCTAAAAATTGCTGAAGCGCTTAAAATCTCGTCTACCAAAGTATCGTTAGCCGAGCTGGTTGATGAATGTCTTGGACTGAGCGGGCTTAAAACCCATTACGCCGCCGAACGTGAAGGTGCTGATCGCCTGGCCAACTTATCCGAACTGGTCACCGCCTGTGCGCAGTTTGATGAGCAATTCATCGGCAACAATGAGACCGATGACGATGGCAACACTGAAGGCAATAATGCGCTCGTCAGCTTTCTTACTCACGCCAGTCTGGAAGCAGGCGAGCATGAGGCTGGCGAGAGCG
>JAYWCO010000390.1:0-4958 GCA_043780475.1 Burkholderiales bacterium
AGCGGACGTGATTTCTGCAGGCGTCCAATTGTTCAGTACGCATACGGCCATCAGCAGCAGCTCTGGATCAGCCGTTAATTCTTTTTCCTGCGTCTCGGTCAGGGTATGGATATTCGCGGCCATATCATTGGCCTGGGCCATAACTTCGGCGAGACTCAGATTCAATAGACCGCTTAGTTGCACCAGCCGTTCCAGTGAAAACGTTCCCGCTGAGAATAATCGTTTCACGCTTTGCTCGGAAAGGTCGATGGCTTCACCAATCTGGCGATAGGTATAGCCCTGACGTTTCAATAATTTTTTCAGGGTTGCAATCAGGCGAGCAATTTCGTTCATGATTCAATCGTATCAAATCACGATACGTTTTAAATAAATAATTAAAGCTTTTTAATAATAAGTTTGTTTTTCGAACCTATGCTTGCATGATGCTTCTTCACTATTTGAGGGGGCAGCGTATGAGAAAAATTTTAGGCACCAGGGCTGCATTGCCGGGGCATCACTTGAGCGGTTCTTTTAAAGTCTTTAGCGTTACCGTCATTTCATTATTTTCGCTGCTGTTATCCAACATAGCTGTAGCCGGCGTCTGTATTGAGTTTATGGTTTCCAGCCGCACCCATGCTGAGGGTAAATCAGATCGTTCAGGTAAGGGCACGAAAACCATCAGAGTTGACGGCTCCCGTTTTCAGATTCTTGGAGTAAGAGGCGGCGGCACTAAGGAGACATCACTGGATGATGGGGTGACCACTTTTTTTAATCAAGACCGTAACGTCACGCAAACCCCGCTTGTGCCTGATGTGGCCAGCATAAGTGGACTATTCAGCCCAATAAAAGCTTGGGTCGAAGATGACAAAATGACGATCAGTGAACCACGGCCGGGGCCAATGCTGCTTGGCACGCCTACGCAGATATATACAGTGGATCACAGTTATGTGGCGAAGGGGCGGATTGCATTTGTCTACACCCTGCGCTTTCCCGGTACGGCGCGCTATGTAATCACCACGGCCAATCTGGTTACGGCAGACGGTTCTGCTGTTTCACCTGCAGCCGTTCGGGTCATGCTGTCCCGCGGCTACGGACGCGTGCTTGCTCATCATGCTGAAGCCTTTCATGGCTTTCCGCTGCGAATCGAAGGTCATATGGTCGGACATTCCGAGCCATTTCAGGGCGCTCCACTTTGGGTCAATGGTCGACTCGTCAATGGTGAAGGTGTGACGAGCGAGAATACGACTGATTTTCAGATTGAAGCCGCGGATATTACTGCCTGTTCTTGGCCGGATGCAGTAATCAGTGAATAACCAGCACGGTCAAGGCAATAACATCACAGCGCGATGGTGGCGCGCATTGTTACTGGGGATTCGCCTTCGGCAAATCCAGCAGTACGGAATATTTTTGCATCACGCGCCCGTTACCCCATGAAAACTCCACCAGCAAATACAGCAAGGGCTCATTGACAGGCGCGCTACTGGTGAGCGTCAGGATCGATTTTCCGTTGCTTTGGCGTGCCGTATTGATACGGATCTGGCGCACGATTGACGGGTAGGCAATTTGCGCGGCTTCATAACTTTCAGCACTGGCGATACGCGCCTCAATTTGCGAAAACTCGTCGGCCTGTAGAGCGGTAATTTCTATCGCCGCCATAAAAGGCTGGCCCAGCGTGGATTCAACTTTTATAGGCCCCAGCCCTGCCGCGTGGGTAACGGAGGAAAGCCATAAACAGCCGATGGTCAGCATAAAAATAGGTAGGGTCAGCGGCGCAAAAAACAGATTCATAAAATTTCCCCTGAATCCGTTTACGGCTGTTTCCTTCTGGTTTCGTGTGTCGCATTTCATGGTGCGCCTCCCCTGCAAATTTTAGACTAGCTTCCCCAGCGGTTATGGATATCGTATAAAGCTTGATCGCGGATAGCAGGTAACATAAAAGTCGCTGCTGCCGCTGCTTGCATCATGCGCTTAATCTGCGCTATCGACACCCCATTTTCTGCATGCACTGCCTGCAATTCATGGCTCATCGTCACGCCGGACATTAGCCGGTTATCAGTTGAGCATGAAACCGATAAGCCTGCGTCAATCATGGCGTGCAATGGATGTGTAGCCAATGAGGCGGCTGCACCGGTATGGACATTGCTGGTGGGGCAGACCTCAAAGTGCAGTCCTAAACCCTGTGCCTGATCCAGCCATTCCCGTTGTTGCGCGGGATTCGCTGCATCCATAATTTTTACACCGTGACCGATGCGGGTAGCGCCCAACGCAGCCGCTTCCAGCACCCGTGAGCCTCTGTCCGCTTCGCCAGCGTGGCAGGTGATGCCTAAGCCAGCATCGCGAGCGGTGGCGATGGCACGCGCATGCAAACTCGGGGGAAAGCCTTGCTCAGGGCCCGCCAGGTCAAAGCCGATCACACCTTGACTTTGATAGCGCGCTGCAAGCTGTGCAGCACGCACGGTTTCATCAGGCGAATCCATTTTCATGCCGCATACAATCAAACCGCACGCCAGACTGCTACGCGTTAACCCGGCCAGCAGCGCTTCGACCACGGCCTCGCCTGACATACCGTGCGCTTCCAACAGCAACGGGGCCATACGAAATTCTGCCAGCACACAGCCATCAAGCCGCGCATCTTCTGCCGCTTCGTAAGCCACCCGCGCACACGCTTCAGCACTTGCCATCGCCGCGACCGTCAGACCAAAGCCCAGGAGATAACGCTCAAGGCTGCCTGAGTTGGCGTTGGCTTGCATCCAGCTAGCCAGGGCTGCTGCATCGCTGACCGGCACCGCCAGATTGCACTCGCGGCATAGTTCTAGCAGTGTTTGCGGACGCAAGCCGCCGTCGAGGTGCTCGTGCAGCAGGACTTTAGGCATTTGTTGCCAATACTGGTGATCAGTGGACATAAAATTTTTTCGGGGTGGATGTTTGATAGTCTCGACAGGCTCGGCAGAAGCATCCGATCAATGCGTGGCCGCCAATAGCTGCTGCGCGTGTTTTAGCTGCTGTTGTTGCCGTTGTTGCTGTCGCTGTTGTTGAGTGCGGCCCAGATACACGCCCGCCCCAATCATGAAGATGCAAAGAGGAATAGCGGAGAAGGCCATCTGCGCGGTGCTCATGCCCAGGCTGCGCAGCCCGGCATGGCCCCAGGTGGAGACCAGATCGCTGCCGCGCGAGACCACCGTGTCGATAACATTTTTGGCCTTGTAGCGCTCTTCACGCGAGACCACGGTGAATAAAATTTCGCGGGCGGGTTTACCAATCGCAAACTCACTCGCACGGCGAATCACCGTGGCCATCGAGATCACCGCCAGCGTCGGCATCAGGCCGGTGAAGCCGAGTGTGAACACTGCCAGCGCGGGCAGCAGAATTAAACAAAATATCAGGCCAACCCGGCGTACCAACGCGCTGGTGATAAAAATCTGGCTCACCAGCGTGAGGCTATTGACGGCCAGATCAAGATGCGCAAACAACTGCGTGCGCTCGGCAGAGCTGGCAATCGATTCGGCCATTACCCGTAATTGCTCAAGGTAGAAATAGTTGCCGAGTAGTTGCAGCAGCGCAACATAGCCGCAAATGGTGAGTAGATACGGCGAGGCGAACGCCAGTTTGATACCATCGAGTATGCCGCCGCCCAGCGGTTCGTTATCGCGCTCATGGCCTAAGCTGCTGGTTTGCCGTGCAGCCCAGCGGCCGAGACCGATTACACAGACCACCGCAGCGCCCATCAGCACGCGGGCGATGAGCAGTAGATTGGGTACGCCTGCCTGCTTGACCCAAACGGCGGTGATGATCGGCCCGACCATGGCGCCAATACTGCCGCCGGCCGCAATCGCACCAAATAATCGCTTGGCGCTGTCGCTATCAAACACATCGGTCATGAAGCTCCAGAACACACTCACCACAAAATAATTAAACACTGATAGCCAGATGAAAAATGCGGCTGCAATGGTGGTTTTATCAAACGCGCTGGTTTGCATCGCCGCATAAAATGCCAGCAGATTAACAATAAAAAACCCATAGACCGAGGGTAAAAAAGTTCGTCGCGGCCAGCGCGATGACACCCAGCCAAATAGCGGCGTGACGATCAGCATGCCGACAAAAGTACCGGTAAATAGCCACGGCAGATTTTTAATCCCGCCTTGAATCCCCATCTCGTCGCGCACCGGGCGCAGCACATAGTAGGCGCATAGCAGGAAAAAAAAGTACAGGAACGACCATGCAAAAGCAGGCCATTCTTCACGCTTGATATCGATGAGTTTCAACGCATTATTCCAGGGAAGTGAGGCAAGTGAGGTAGGTGATCGGGCCGTGTGTTGAAGAAAAAATCAGGATAAAAATCAAGCTGCAAATCAGGCGGAAAAATGGGCATTTAGTCTACTTTTCTTCAGTCGGCGGGAACAAGCCCAGCGCCCCGTCCAGGCCCACCTGGCTGAGCGCGTAGCTTGCCTGCGCACGAACCACCGGCTTGGCGTGAAAAGCGATAGAGCATCCGGCCTCCTGCATCATCGCTAAATCATTCGCGCCATCACCGATCACTATCACCTGATCTGCCTGCAAACCCAATAGGGACGCGGTGTTTCTGACGTGGGTTGCCTTGGCGGCAGCATCGCACAGGCTGCCGATTACGCGACCGGTGAGGATGCCGTGGTTAATTTCCAGGGTATTTGAGTAGGCATAATCAAATCCCAAACGCGCTTTAAGCCGCTCGGTGAAAAACGTGAAGCCGCCTGAGACCAATAATAATTTAAGGTGATTTCGTTTGGCCGCGTCGATCAAATGTTCGGCACCAACGGACAATTTCAAACGCTGCTTATAGACCTGTTCCAGCACGCTTTCGGGCAGACCTGCCAGCAACGCTGTCCGTTGCCGCAGGCTGGCAGACCAGTCAATTTCGCCGCGCATCGCCGCCTCGGTAACCGCCGCGACTTGCGCTTTTTTGCCTGCATGGTCAGCGATTTCATCAATACACTCGATCGTGA
>JAYWCO010000391.1:0-1997 GCA_043780475.1 Burkholderiales bacterium
GCCAGCGGAATCGCACCCAACACCATTGCGCCCGTCGTCATCAGAATCGGTCGCAAACGCAGTACCGCAGATTCCACCACCGCATCGCGCATGGGCAAGCCTTTTTCCTGCAGCTGATTGGCAAATTCAACGATTAAAATGCCGTGCTTGGTAATCAGGCCGACTAATGTTACCAGGCCGATTTGACTGTACACATTGAGAGTGCCGCCGGTCAGCCAAAGCGCTAACAGCGCGCCGGTGATAGATAATGGTACGGTGAGCATGATCACAAACGGATCAACAAAACTTTCAAACTGCGCGCTCAGCACTAGATAGATGAACGCAAGTGCCAGCACGAAGGTTAAGTAAATGCTGCCCGATGAATCGCGAAATTCCCGCGACTGCCCGGAGAGATCGCTCGACACAGTGGGCGGCAAGACTCGTTGCGAAGCCGCTTTCATGAAATCAATCGCGTCCTTGATCGCGTAGCCGGGCGCCAAATTCGCATCGATACGCGCCGCGCGCAGTTTATTGAAATGGTTCAGGCTGCGGGGCGCAACCGATTCGCGCACCGTGAGTAAATTGGAAAGCTGTACCATTTCATTATTGCGACCGCGCACATAAATATTGGTAATGTCATCCGGGTTGGAGCGATCTACATCGGCTACTTGCACCAGCACATCGTATTGCTCGCCATCTTTTTTGAAGCGCGTGACCTGACGACCGCCCAACATGGTTTCCAGGGTGCGGCCGACCGATTCAACATTGGTCCCCACATCCGAAATTTTGTCGCGGTTGACGGCAATTTTTAGTTCAGGTTTGTTCAGGCGCAAATCAGAATCCAGATCAGTCAGGCCAGGGTTTTTGGCCGCTTCGGCAATCAGCCGATCAACATATTTTTGTAATTCTTCGTAGGGAGCAGAGGTCATGATAACGAACTGCAGTGGCTTGTCGCGCCCTTGGCCAAGTGAGGCCGGATTAATGGCAAAGGCGTTCACACCCGCAAGGTTACGGAATTTTGGCTGCAATTCGCGCTGAATATCCTGCTGCTTGCGGGTGCGCTCGCCCCAGTCCTTCAGGCGCAGGATGACGCGACCATCAGACGGTGTAGGATTGCCCGCAATCGCGGTGTATCGCGCCATTTCGGGCACTTGCTTGTACATTTCTTCAATTTTTTCAACATAGCTTGCCGTGTAGGCAACGGTAGCGCCTTCGGGCGCCGAGATCACGCCAAAAATAATGCCGCGATCCTCAACCGGCGCAAGCTCCTGCTTCAAGCTCAAAAATAGTGGAATCATCAGACACGCGAACACCACCCATAAACCAATGCCCAGACTGCGCCGCTTAAGCACCGCATACAAGGCGCGCTTATAGCTATCGGTCAGCCGTATGAATACAGACTCGATCGCGTTATAGACTTTGCCATGCTTCACCTCGTGCTTGAGCAACAGTGAGCACATCATCGGCGATAACGTCAACGCGACAAAACCGGACACCACGACCGCACCTGCCAAGGCAAGCGCAAACTCAATAAACAAACGCCCGGTGCGACCCGTTGCAAAAGCAAGCGGCGCATATACGGCGGCCAGCGTCAGCGTCATCGCCACCACTGCAAACGCAATTTCTTTCGAGCCCTCGATCGCCGCCTGCATGCGCGGCATACCGGCTTCAAGCTTGCGATAAATATTTTCCAAAACTACAATTGAATCATCAACCACCAGCCCAATCGCCAGCACCATCGCCAACAGGGTGAGCGTGTTGATGCTGAAATTGAACATATACATCAAGGTGAATGCGCCAATCAATGAAACCGGAATATCAATCAGTGGACGAAATGCGATCAACCAATCACGAAAAAACAAATAAATAATTAATACCACCAATATTATCGCGATAAGAAGTGTTTCTTTTACCTCTAAAATTGAACGTTTGATGAATTTAGTATTATCTAAGGCTATTCCTATTTGAAACTCTTTTGGTAGTTCTGATTTTATCTTATCAACCCGTTTGTAAAATTC
>JAYWCO010000392.1:0-7686 GCA_043780475.1 Burkholderiales bacterium
AACCAGAACCGCCGCAACCACCTTGCCGTTACGGGGCGAGGTTTGGATCGCAATCATGCCTTGCGTGCCGCGACCATGGCGGGTGTATTCCGAAATGGCAGTGCGTTTGCCGTAACCTTTTTCGGTGGCGGTCAGCACGGAGTCTTCCTCATTTTCCGCTACCAGCATGGAAATGACTTTGCCGCCTTTACTCAAATTCATTCCACGTACACCACGCGTATCGCGGCCCATCGAACGCACATCGGATTCTTCAAAGCGCACTGCTTTGCCCTCGTTCGAGAACAGCATCACATCATGCTTGCCATCGGTGAGTGCAACGCCGATCAGGTTATCGCCTTCGTCCAGGGCAATCGCGATAATGCCGGCCTTGCGCGGATTGCTGAAATCAGACAAGGCAGTTTTCTTGACCACGCCTTCGGAGGTTGCAAAGAACACAAACTTGTCTTCTACGAATGCCTGCACCGGCAATACTGCGCTGATTTTTTCGTCCGCTTGCATTTGCAGCAGATTCACAATCGGTTTGCCACGCGAGATACGTGAACCCTGCGGAATTTCATATACTTTCACCCAGTACACGCGGCCCTTGTTGGAAAAACAAAGCACGTAGTCATGGGTGTTGGCGATAAATAACGTCTCGATGAAATCATCCTCTTTCATCGCGGTGGCCTGCTTGCCGCGCCCGCCGCGCTTTTGCGCGCGGTAATCATCCACCGGCTGATACTTGATATAGCCGGTATGCGACATCGTGACGATTACTTCTTCTTTGGCGATCAAATCTTCCATCGACATTTGCTGGCCGTTGATGACTATTTCGGAACGGCGTTTGTCGCCAAATTTTTCCTTAATCGCTTTCAATTCTTCCGCAATAATCGCGCTGACACGTTCTGGCTTCGAGAGAATATCCAGCAGATCCGTAATGCGATCCATCACCTCTTTATACTCGGCCACAATCTTGTCTTGCTCAAGACCTGTCAAGCGCTGCAATTGCATTTCAAGAATGCGCTGCGCTTGCACATCCGATAAGCGATAGCCGTTATTGTGCAAGCCAAATTCCTTCGGCAAACCTTCAGGGCGATAGGCTTCAATGCCTGCATCTGCCGCCGTTCGCGCCAGCATTTCCTCCACCAGCTTCGAGCGCCATACCTTGCCCATCAGTTTTACTTTGGCCTCAGCGGGCGTTTGCGCGGATTTAATCAGCTCAACAATCTCGTCCACGTTCGATAATGCAACCGCCAAACCTTCCAGAATATGGCCGCGATCACGTGCCTTGCGCAGCTCAAATACGGTGCGGCGCGTGACCACTTCACGACGATGGCGCAGAAATGCTTCGAGGAATTGTTTTAGCGTCAATAATTTTGGCTGACCGTCGCAAATCGCGACCATGTTCATGCCGAACGTGTCCTGCATCTGCGTCATTTTGTAGAGGTTGTTCAGCACTACTTCAGGCACTTCACCGCGCTTTAATTCAATCACCGCACGCATTCCAGATTTATCGGACTCATCACGCAAATCCGATACGCCTTCAAGCTTTTTATCGCGCACCAATTCGCCGATTTTGATCAGCAAATTGGCTTTATTTACCTGGTACGGCAGCTCATCAATAATGATTGCCTGACGACTGCCTTTTTCCAGCGGTTCAAAATGGGTTCGCGCGCGCATGATGACGCGGCCACGACCCGTGCGATAACCATCACGCACTCCATCAATGCCGTAAATAATGCCTGCTGTAGGGAAATCGGGCGCTTTGACAATATCAATCAGCGCTTCGATGTCGATTTGCGGATTATCCAGCACCGCCAAACAGGCGTCGCATACATCGTTCAAATTGTGCGGCGGAATGTTGGTCGCCATGCCGACGGCAATACCGCCTGCGCCATTCACCAGCAAATTCGGGAATTTTGCCGGCAGAATTAGCGGCTCACGCTCGCTGCCGTCATAGTTCGGGCCAAAATCAACCGTGTCACGATCCAAATCTTCCAGCAATTCGGCGGCGATTTTGGACATGCGGATTTCGGTGTAACGCATCGCCGCCGCGTTATCGCCGTCGACTGAACCGAAGTTACCCTGGCCCTGTACCAATGGATAGCGCAACGAGAAATCCTGTGCCATACGCACAATCGTGTCATAAATCGCGGTGTCACCGTGCGGATGGTACTTACCCATCACATCGCCGACGATACGGGCTGATTTCTTGAATGGCTTGTTCCATTCGTTTGATTGCTCAAACATCGCAAACAGGCAACGGCGATGCACAGGCTTCAGGCCATCGCGCACATCCGGCAGCGCGCGGCCAACAATGACGCTCATCGCGTATTCGAGGTAACTGGTGCGCATCTCGGATTCGATGCTAATCGGGTGGGTTTCTTTAGCGAATTGGGGCAATAGCGGTTCAGTCACGGCAGGCTCTTCACGTTAATCTTGCTAAGTTGTTGATTTTTATAATATTTGGCTATAGCCAAGCTTTCTAATTTAGCATATTGATCGTGAAAATGCCACGTCAATCACCCTAAACCACAAGCAATGCTGCTTTTGCTCCTCCTTGCAACACAACCTGTAGTGGTCTCATTCCCATCCAAGCATCTGTTGCTAATCTACAACTTAACTTGAACAACTGTTGTCAAAACGCCATGTGAAGGTTGTGTGCGGCAAAATGAATCGTGTATCATCCACGAAGTATTTAGGAATCAATAGCCAGAGATTGCGTCCATTGTCATTATTAATAGGTTGCAAGTTGATATTCCTACAGCAAGTTATATGTCGCAGATTTTATAAAATATCGGTCAGCATTAAATAGACCGATCCGAATTCCGCTGAAACAACAAAATCTTTAATCCTCTTGGGAGCAAAAAATGAAGAGTTCTTTGATCGCGAAATTGATCGCCGCAGCACCCGCACTGGCAGCCTGCGCTGCTATGGCTGGCGTTACGCCAAATCTGCTGGATTCACAAGGCCAACCGGTACGTGACGGTTCAGGCGCTTGTGTCCGTAGTGAGTTCAGCGTTGAGCATCCTGATTGTGTAGCAAAAAAAGCTGAGCCTGCTAAACCGGCTGCACCTGCTGCACCAGCCGCTCCAGTAGCGCCAGCAGCGCCAGCAGCACCTGCCGCACCCGCATCGGTTAAAGCCTCCATCACCATTCAAGCTGAAGCATTGTTTGATTTTGATAAGTCAGTCTTGAAACCAGCCGGCAAAAAATCGATTGATGAAGCCGTAGCAAAAATGAAAGACCTCGATATCGATGTCGTCATTGCGACCGGCCACACTGATTCTGTTGGTACTGATGCATACAACCAGAAACTCTCAGAGCGCCGCGCAACATCGGTTAAAGAGTATATGGTTAGCAAAGGTGTGCCAGCTGCCAAGATCACCACCTTGGGTAAAGGCAAAACACAGCCCGTTGCAACCAATAAGACCGCCGAAGGTCGCGCCAAGAATCGCCGCGTGGACATCGAGTTCAAAGGTGTGAAGAACAAGTAATTGCTTTAGAACTCAAAAGCCCCGCGCCAGCGGGGCTTTTTTGTTTGTGCGCCGTGTTTTAGTTTTACTGGCTTTAATTTATTAGCTCAATCACCACCTGCTTTTATGCTTGTTTAATTTTTAAAATCGATAACGACTTTGACTCACTCCCCTACTCACATGACTCACACGGCTCACACAACCAAAATCATCAGCGCCCGCTGGATCATCCCGGTTGAGCCGCGCAGCATGATGTTGGAACGCCACAGCATTGTGATAGTCAATGGCCGTATCACCGCTATTTTACCCACCACCGATGCGCATCAACATTATCCCGAAGCGCGCGAAACCAAGCTTGCGCATCATGTGCTGGTGCCCGGACTGATTAACCTGCATACCCATGCCGCCATGACCCTGATGCGCGGCCTGGCAGATGACACGCCGCTAATGAACTGGCTGCAGGATCATATTTGGCCCGCCGAGACCAAACATCTCTCCGAACAATATGTATTCGATGGTACCGAGCTTGCCACGGCCGAGATGATTCGCTCTGGTACAACCTGCTTTGCCGATATGTATTTTTATCACGATGTCGCCGCTCGCGCCGCACTCAAATCCGGCATGCGTGCGGCGCTCGGTGGGGCCATTCTGGAGTTCCCAACACCCTACGCAGCTGACGCAGAAGGGTATCTGGCCCGCGGCATCGCCACCCGCGAAGCATTCCTCGCCGAGCCGCGTTTAAAGCTGATGCTGGCGCCACATGCACCCTACACCGTCAGCGATAAAACCTTTCAGCGCATCATCACCATTGCCAGCGAGATGGATGTGCCGATCATGATGCATATTCATGAAACAACAACTGAAATCACGGACAGTGAGAAGCAATATGGTATGCGTCCGATTGAGCGATTAAAGCAATTGGGCTTGTTGAGTCCAAGCCTGATTGCAGTGCATTGCGTTCATCTGAATCAAGCCGAAATCGAGCTGTTCGCACGCACGGGCGTGCATGTGGCGCATTGCCCGATATCCAATCTCAAGCTCGCCAGCGGCATTGCACCGGTCAAAGCCATGCTTGATGCCAGCGTCAATGTTGGTGTCGGCACTGATGGTACCGCCAGCAACAACCGGCTTGATATGCTCACCGAAACTCGGCTGGCGTCATTGCTGCAAAAAGGTATTTCAGGCGATGCCGCCGCCCTGCCTGCCCATGTCGCACTAGAAATGGCCACGCTCAATGCTGCCAAAGCACTAGGCTGGGATGATGAGATTGGATCACTCGTCCCCGGCAAAGCCGCCGACATGATCGCGATTGATCTCTCCAGCATTGAAACTCAGCCCTGCTACGATCCCGCATCGCATCTGTTCCACGCCGCTGGCCGCGAGCATGTGACGCATAGCTGGGTTGCGGGTGAACTCTTGCTGGATAATCGTGTTCTGACTCATCTCGACATGCATGAATTAAAAGCCAAAGCTATTACTTGGCAAGAACGTTTTAGAAAGTTTTAGACATGAACGCGCAAGCCGATAGCCATATCAACACCAACATCGATCCCGCCGAGCTCGCAAAATTCGGCGCGCTGGCCTCGCGTTGGTGGGACCCCAATAGCGAATTCAAGCCGCTGCATGATATTAATCCGCTGCGTTTAAATCATATCGACAAGCTGGTCGGCCTCAACGGCAAGCGGGTCATTGATATTGGCTGTGGTGGCGGCATTCTGGCCGAGAGCATGGCGATGCGCGGTGCTGACGTAACCGGTATCGATCTTTCCGAAAAACCGTTGAAAGTGGCCCAATTGCATTTGCTCGAAAGCGGGCAGAAAGTTGATTATCGCTTGGTCGCCGCCGAGCAAATTGCCGATGAACAACCCGGCAGCTTTGATTGCGTATGTTGCATGGAAATGCTCGAGCATGTGCCCGAGCCGCCCTCTACCATCCGTGCTGCCGCCAGGCTGGTCAAGCCCGGTGGCTGGGTGTTTTTTTCCACACTCAATCGCAATCCGAAATCATTTTTGTTTGCCATTGTCGGCGCTGAATATGTGTTGAACCTGTTGCCAAAAGGTACGCACGAATATAAACGTTTCATCACCCCTGCCGAATTAGCAGCGATGGCGCGCGATGCAGGGCTGACAGTATCGGGGCTAACCGGAATGACCTATAATCCTTTCACTAAACACTACGCGCTTAATGATGATGTGTCGGTGAATTACATCGTTGCCTGCCGCAAACCTGCTTAACGTCCGCCCTAACTTATCCATCGAGCCATGAACCGTCGCGACTTCCTCGCCGCATCAGCCGCGCTGCCATTGATCGGTGCATCGTGGGCTGGGCCAACATTTGCGTCTGCCGATGCCGCGCAAAAACTGCTGGTGCTGATCTATCTGAAAGGCGGTAATGACGCATATAACACCTTCGTGCCGCACACTAATTACAAATATAAAAATCTTCGCCCGACCATTTTGCTCCGCGGCGAAGACCTGATTCATATTACCGATACGCACGGTTTTCACCCCTCTCTCAAGGCGCTGATGCCAGCCTGGCATGCAAATGAAGTTGCGCTCGTGCAAGGTATCGGCCAGCAGGAAATTACCAACCAGCATTACCGCGATCTTGAAATGCAGTTCACTGGCGCCAGCCTCAACGAGTATCTGGACACGGGCTGGATAACGCGAGCGCTGCTAAAAAATCCGCAACACGCGCTGCAACTTGATGCGATTGCTTTCGATGATCTGGATATTCGTGAAGCCGACCCAATGGGCCCATTCCGCGGACAGCAACTGCGCGTAGTGCAAATGCAGCATCCGTCGGAATGGCTCGCCCAACGTCGCATCATGGGTACGCAACATGCAGCAACGCGTCCTGCCCTAGCCGCAGAAAAAACTTTCTCCCAGCAGAGTGTGGTTGCACTCAAAACCAATTTCCCGGCAGATGCATTCGGTGACGCCTTGAAAGCCACCGTCCAGCTTGCCGCTGCGGGCATGGCGCCGCCGGTGATTCACATTACACTCAACGCAATTGATGGCGATCAGCATCATGCGTTCGATACGCATTGGGACCAACTCAACTATCACGGCGCGGCATTATCGCGTTTAGCCACCGGTATCGCTGCGTTACGCGAAGGCATGATTGAAATCGGCCGGTGGAATGAAACACTGGTAACGACCTACGACGAGTTCGGACGCTCACCCAAAGAAAATATCGACCGAGGCACCCATCATGGCTGGGCCAGCGCGCAATTTATTGCGGGTGGTCGCGTCAAAGGCGGCCTTCACGGTGAAGCATTACCGGTGGTTGATGTGTTCTCATTAGACGGCCCGCCACCAGTCATTGATTACCGACAGCTTCACACCACCGTCATCGAAAATTGGTGGGGCGGCAGCGCCAACGGCGTCTTTGATCGCCGCTATAAAGCGCTCGATTTACTCAAAGCGTAGTGGCATGGGCAGCCCGTTATCAACCGCAGTCAAGGCGGTACTGTTTGATTTAGACGGCACCTTTGCCGATACTGCGCCCGATATGGCTCGCGCCATAAACGCGGTGCGTGGCCAGCACGGCATGCCTGCCCTACCGCTAGTGCAGCTCCGCCCCTATGTTTCAAACGGCGCACGCGGCATGGTGGCGGCGGCGTTTGGTGTCAAGCCAGGCGAGACAAAATTTACCGAGCTACGTGAAGCGTTTTTAATGGAATACGAACGCGCCATTTGCACCCACTCCACCCTGTTTGACGGCATGCTGGAACTCGTCACATTACTTGAGCAACGCAATATTGAATGGGGCATCGTCACCAATAAAGTCGCGCGTCACAGCGCCCCGCTGGTACGGGCTTTCGGCGTCGAGACGCGCGCTGCCTGCGTCGTCAGCGGCGACACCTGCGCTCGTGCCAAACCGTATCCCGACCCGCTGCTTCACGCCGCCAAACTCATCCAGATTGATCCCGCAAACTGTCTCTATGTCGGTGATGATTTACGCGATATTCAAGCCGCCCACGCTGCCGGCATGCGCAGCGTAGCCGCTCTTTACGGCTATCTGGGCGATACCGACCCGGCAACATGGAACGCGCACCACGCCATCAGCCAGCCGAGCGATATCGTTACGCTGATTTAGGTTCACCTCTCACCACTCTTGAAATCCTCCACCCCACCCGCACCTATATGAGATAATGCGATACGCAAAGAATCCGGGGCCGACCTGGTTTCGACGTGGGCATCAAAGCAGAACCGTGCATACCGAGGGG
>JAYWCO010000393.1:0-2615 GCA_043780475.1 Burkholderiales bacterium
CGCAAAATCACTCAAAAAACGAATAGAAAAGCATCATGGAAGCCGATCAAATCAACCTTATCGCCAACAGCCTTTCAGACTTATCCGCACGTGCGGTCGAGTTGCGGAGGTATCTTTGACTTTGACGGCAAAGTAGCGCGCCGCGAGGAGGTTTCCAAACTCGCGGAAGACCCCGCCATCTGGGCAGACACGAAAAAAGCCCAAGAGCTGGGCCGTGAAAAAAAATCATTGGATGCCGTGGTGGAAGCGCTGATTCAAATCAATCAAGGTTTGAAAGACGGGCAAGAAATTTTCGATCTCGCCAAAGAGGAAGGCGATGACAGCACTCTGCTGGCGGTGTCAACCGATGTAGAAGCGATTCGTACCGTGGTGGCTGATATGGAATTCAAGCGCATGTTTTCAAATGCGGCGGATGGCTTTAACTGTTTTCTGGATATTCAGTCGGGTGCAGGCGGCACCGAGGCGCAGGATTGGGCGTCGATGCTGCTGCGTCAGTATTTGCGTTATGCGGAACGTAAAGGATTCAAGACCGAACTACTGGAGCAATCTGACGGCGAGGTGGCCGGTATCAAGAGCGCGACCATCAAAATCAGCGGTGATTATGCCTATGGTTTTTTGCGCACGGAAACCGGGGTGCATCGTCTGGTTCGCAAGTCCCCGTTTGATTCATCGGGTGGGCGGCATACTTCGTTTGCCAGTGTCTTTGTATATCCCGAGGTGGATGACTCGATTGAGGTCGATATCAATCCGGCCGATCTGCGCATTGATACCTTTCGCGCATCCGGCGCAGGTGGCCAGCATATTAACAAAACCGATTCCGCGATCCGCATCACCCACGCCCCGACCGGTATTGTGGTGCAATGTCAGAACGATCGCTCGCAACATCGCAACCGCGCCGAAGCCATGACGATGCTGAAAGCAAAATTATATGACCTTGAAATTCGCAAGCGCCAGGTTGAGCAGGATAAACTGGAAGCGACCAAAACCGATGTGGGCTGGGGCCATCAGATTCGATCTTATGTACTGGACCAAAGCCGGATTAAAGATTTACGCACCAATGTAGAAATCAGCGCCACCCAAAAAGTATTGGATGGCGACCTGGATCCGTTTATTGAAGCCAGTTTAAAACAAGGGGTTTAAGCTAAGCATGGCGATCAAAACCAGTTTGCTCGTGGCGTTTTTGCTGGCGATTGCCGGGCAAGTGCTCTACCACGTCACGCAAAAGAGTATTTCGCCGGGCACACACCCGGTCATCTCGCTGCTGATGTTCTACTTGTTGGCGGCCGTGCTGACGCTACCGTTATTTTTGATGTTTCCGCTCACCGATTCAGTGGCGACTGAAATTAAAAAATTAAACTGGGCGGTTTATGGCGTGGCAGCGAGCATCGTGTTGATCGAGATTGGTTTTTTGTTGGCTTATCGTGCCGGTGCTCCGCTGTCATCAACCGCGGTGTTGACGGCCGCCGTTGTGGCGGTATCAACGCTGATTATCGGCACAGTATTTTTTCGCGAATCAATCTCGACTGCAAAATTATCCGGCATCGTGCTGTGCCTGGCAGGCATTGGCCTCATGAGCTGGAAGCCACAGGCCTAAGCAAATGACAGCAACCACCCCCAGTGCATCATCATCTTCGCCCCATCATGCCGCGCCGCCCTTACCTGGGTTTTACGACAGTCTTGATGACTCACTAACCGAAGCCTGGCAATTGCTGGGTCGCGGTACCGCTGACCGCCGCTCAGCCTTTCATGCACCGGTGGTCGCCAGTGTTGATGCACAAGGCCACCCATCCGCGCGTACGATGATTTTACGCAGCGCTGATCGCGCCACACGCACGCTCGGTTTTCATACTGATATTCGCTCCACCAAAATTGCCCATTGGCGCGCCAGGCCGGGCGTGTGCATTATTGCCTACGATGCCGGTAAAAAAATCCAGCTGAGGCTCAATGGCGAAGTGAGATTACACGCCAACGATGAAATAGCCGCCGCGGCTTGGCAAAATTCACGCCCGATGTCGCGGCTGACTTACTGTGTTGATGATGCGCCTGGTACGGCGATCACGACCCCGATGACGCTCCCCGCGTCAAAGCTCGATATCGTCAACGACCTGGCCGATGAAGGACTTGATCGAGTACCTGAAATGGGGCGCGAAAATTTTTGTGTGCTGGCCGTGCATGTCGCCTCGATTGAATGGGTTTATCTGGCCTCACAAGGTAATCGCCGCGCACTGTTTAGCTGGCCGAATGACGAGCTGAAATCCATCTGGCTGCAACCTTAAATATTATTTATACCGATCATGATCGAGAACCCCATGTCTGACGAAACCCAGCCTGTCCCGCAAGACGAAAACCATGTGGTTGCCGAGCGGCGTCAAAAGCTAGCGGCCATTCGTGAAAAATCACGCGCGGCCAAGCTGCAACCTTTCCCGAATGATTTCCGGCCAGAGCATCAATCCGCCGAGCTGGTCGCAAACTATAACGAGAAATCCAAAGAAGAGCTGGAAGTCGCCGCACCCGTTACGGTTAAAGTCGCCGGGCGCATGATGTTGAAACGCGTCATGGGTAAGGCCGCGTTTGCGACAATTCAGGATGCATCTGGCCGCATCCAGCTTTACATC
>JAYWCO010000394.1:0-4317 GCA_043780475.1 Burkholderiales bacterium
GGCGGGCCAGGGCTTTAACCTCGGCTTGCGTGATGCGGATGAGTTGGCGACGCTGCTGGGCTCAACATCGGCGGATGAATATGCCGCATCGACTGTGCTTACAAAATATGCGGCTTCACGCTCACGAGATGTGTCGCGCAGTGTTGGTTTCACCGATTTTCTGGTCGGCGCATTTTCCAATGATCACGCGTTAAATCGTATTCCACGCGGCTTGGGTTTGGCGATGGTGGATATGTTGCCGTTTGCGCGCAAAGCACTGGCGCGCCGCATGTTGTTCGGGGCATCACGTTGAGTACGAATGCGCATGATCATATTGTCGTCATGGGCGGCGGCCCGATCGGGTTAGCGATGACCTTGGCGCTGGCAGCCGCCAATTTGCGGGGCGTGAATATCGCTCTTGTAGAGCGCCAAACTCTAGTACTGGCGAGGCCTTCCAGCCTGTTTGATCATCGTGTTTATGCGCTTTCTCCCGGCACCAAAGCATTGCTTGAAAACCTCGGTGTGTGGCCGCGCCTGGTGCCAGCGCGGATCGAGCCGGTGCGCGCCATGCATGTGTACGGTGATGCGCCATCGGCGATGGCTGAAGATAAAGCTCAAGCTCAAGATCAAGACCGGAGCAAAATTGAATTTTCAGAAGGTATGCCGCTTGCGTTTATCGTTGAACATAATGCGTTGATGCAGGCCTTAATTGCGCAACTACAAGATCAGGTTCGCGACACCGGCAATATTCGGGTGTTCGATGAGGCGGTGGTCAGCCGCGTAGAATTTGCCAAGGCAGGATGCGCTCATCAACTGGTGCTAACAGCCGGGCCAGTGCTGGATGCAGATCTGTTAATCGCGGCTGATGGTGCGGGCTCGCAGCTGCGCGCGCAGGCCGGGATTAGCGCTCAAACCAAGGACTATGAAAGCGATGGCATCGTTGCCAATTTTAGGGTTGAGCAGCCTCACGGCGGTGTGGCGCGGCAGTGGTTTAGTCACGACGGGGTGCTGGCTTATTTACCGTTGCCGGATAACCATATTTCGATTGTATGGTCAGTCAGCAAAATCCATGCGGATACGCTAAGCGCATTGGATGATCACGCCTTTACCCGTGCGGTTGATGAAGTCAGCGATCATGCGCTCGCCGGCTTAACGCTGACCTCGCTCAGAGCGCGATTCGCGTTGCGGCGGGTGATGGCGACGCGTTGGGTGCGGCCCGGGTTTGCGTTAATCGGCGACGCCGCTCACGCTATCCATCCGCTCGCTGGTCAGGGCGCTAATCTGGGCTTCGCTGATGTGCGTACACTGGTTGAGGTATTACAAAACCGTTCAGTGTTGTCGCGCATCGGTGATTTATCCGTCTTGCGGCGCTATGAGCGTGCCCGCGTTGAAGATGCCGTTATGATGGGCACTGTTACGGACAAGCTGCGCTCGCTTTATTTAAGTGAGTCGCGGGCGGTGATGCGCCTGCGCCGCGATGGTCTGAAGGCAGTCAACCGCATGGATGTAGCCAAGTCGTTAGTCATGGCGCACGCTATGCGGTAGTCGTGAATGATTGGGCACTCATAATGGTGCAAAATCGGGTGGTGCAAAATCGGGTGGCGCAAAATCCGGCAACTTGCGGTGCAATCTGCGGTCTATTTTTAGTAAATTACTAACTAGCTTCACCTTCAAGTCGCATCAATTTAAAATTTAAAGCTCAAAACTAAACACCAAGCAAAAGGATAATGTCGTGAATTCATTGAAAACGGTTTTAATCGCGCTACTCATGTTATTTTCGGCACTGACAGCTTGCACCTCTTCGGCTACTCCGGATGTAACCAAGCCAGCAGTCACGGTGGCTACAGGATTTGTATTGGGCAAGGCAGAAGCAGGTGTTAAACAAGAGGTTGAAAAAAAATTCCCGGAAGTCAAGGTTGAACGCGTGACGAAAACAAGCTACGCGGGCCTCTATGAGGTCTTTGCGGGAAACGAGATTTTTTACACGGATGACAAAGTCACTTTTCTGATGCTGGGTAAAGTGGTCGATGCGCAGACGCGCACCGATGTTACCGAGACGCGGCTAGCCAAACTGACAGCGATTAAATTTGATGACCTGCCGCTTAATAAAAGCATCAAGCTGGTGCGAGGCACGGGTGCGCGCCGCATGGCCATTTTTGAAGATCCGAATTGCGGATATTGCAAAAAATTTGAGCTGGATCTGAATCAGCTTGAGAACGTAACGGCGTATATTTTCCCGTATCCGATTTTGGCGCCTGACTCGATGGATAAGGCCAAGGCGATTTGGTGTTCGAGCGATCAATTGAAAGCGTGGCAGGATCAAATGCTGCGCGGACAATTAACCGCCGCAAAAGGCACCTGTGAAACCCCGATTGATCAATTAGTAGCCCTCGGTCAGAAGCTCAGAGTGACGGGTATCCCGACCACTTTTTTTGAGGATGGCGAGCGTATTTCCGGCGCGCTGCCCAAAGCAACTATTGAAGCCAAGTTAATTGCAGCTTCCCTCGCAACCTCTGTGGCGGGTGCAAAAACAGCGGTTAAATAATGCGCTGATGTGGGTCAGGAGCAAATAAAAAGGCGCCGTCAGCGCCTTTTTATTTGCTTTTTTATGAGCCAGTTTTTCAGCTTGTCATGAGCATCTTTTTATTTCACGCCAGCCGCCCAGCCTGCAAGCCTGCCACCACAAACAACGCCACGGTCAAGCCAAAACCCACCAGCCAAACCAGTGAGCGCAGTGAGGCATGATTAGTGATGTAGCACCAAATATAAACAATGCGCGCCAGCACGAAAGCGATGGCCATGGCGTTAACCACGAGGACTGGCGCCGCCATCAGGTGTGCAATCACCACGCCTGACGCAAACAATGGAAAGGCTTCAAAACTATTGAGGTGCGCGGCATACGCACGTTTCTTTGCACCTTCCCGGGTGGCGAGCCAATCGCGCGGCGCGCTGTTGTCATAGCGCTTGTCGGCTTTGGCAATGCCAACCGCGATATACGGCATGACACCGGCAATCAATACGCACCAGAAGGCAATAGGCATAGGAGGTCCTTGGTCAGTTAAGGGAATGTGGTAGCGGGGGATGTTGCGGTTATTGATGGTGCCGAAGCTGGCGCGGCTGCATTAGGATCGTAGCCGCGCGGTAGCAGCACCCACATCCGGCCTTGCTGTTTCATGCGTCCGGCCTGGTTGCCTGCGGCATCACCAAAGCCAAAGTAGAAATCAGCACGTACCGCCCCAAAAATAGCGCCGCCGGTATCTTGTGCCACCACCAGCCGATTCAGTGGCTCTTTCGACTGCGGCTGCGTGGTAGACAGATAGACCGGCACGCCAAGCGGGATCACACGCTGATCTACCGCGATGGAGCGCTCCGCTGTCAGCGGCACGCCCAATGTGCCAATCGGCCCGGACAAATCCGGCGGCAGCTCTTTGAAAAATACATAGCTGGGATTGATGTTCATAAACTGTCGTACCTTGACCGGATTTTTCTGGGCCCATGCTTTTATGCCCTGCATCGAGGCGCGTTCTGGTTTGATTTCGCCGCGCCGAATCAGCGCACCGGCTAGCGATTTGAATGGATGACCGTTCTGATCTGCGTAGCCAATGCGCATACGTGTGCCGTCGGGTAATTGAATCTGGCCAGAACCTTGAATCTGCAAAAAAAACGATTCGACCGGATCATCGACCCACGCGATCTCAAGACCTTTAAGCGGCGACGCATCCGCCTCAATCAGGCCGCGATCAAAGTAGGGCACGAGCTTGTTGCCGACCAGACGACCCCGCAGCCGACGATTTTTAAGCTCCGGGTAAACCTCGGCCAAATCAATTGAAATCAGATCCTGCGGCGGACCGTAAATAGGGTGGGAAAATACCTCAGTTTGGGTACGGCTGCCCCGCAGCAAGGGCTCGTAATAACCGGTCACGATACCGGTTTCTGAGTTGTCGGCATTGATAGCCTGATAGGGCTCGAATTCAGTTTCAAAAAAACGGGTGACGATGTTGTTGGTGGCCTTGGATGGGCTCATGCGGTTTTGAAGTAGCGCCGCTTTCGCACATACATCAAACCAGACTGGTTGCGTTTTCAGGGCGGGACAACCTTGCAGAAAAGCATTCAGCGCCGGACCAGCATCATCGGTGCCCCAATTGGGCAATGACGGCCATGCGGCACGTTCCAGGTGGCCACGATTAGTCTCGGGCACAATGGGGATAGGGTCGATCAGTGTAGGTGCTGCACTTCCGGACTGCTGTGATACGGCTAGCGGGGTTGCGCAAGCCGCGCAGGGTGTGCAGACTGTGCAGGTAGGAGCGACTGTGACTAGAGCAGTAAGGGTATTGGCGG
>JAYWCO010000395.1:0-3973 GCA_043780475.1 Burkholderiales bacterium
AAAACCTGTCAGGCTTTTCCGGGAATGGGAAAATCTTGCATGAATGATTTTCGAACGGAATTAAATCAACATCAAAAAGTAAATTGTTTTTGATATAGCATTCAAGCGATCAATAACCCGCATTGAATAGGAAAAAATGGCTAACGTTCAATTACCTGTTGTGGCGCTATCTGCGGTTAATCTACCCACGAGCGCAACGCACTATGAGCTGACGGGCCCGGAAGATGGCCCGCTGGTTGTGTTGCTGCATGGGGCAACCATACCCATGTGGATATGGGATTGCCAGGTGCCTGCACTCATTCAGGCAGGCTTCCGGGTGCTTCGATATGACATGTTTGGCAAGGGTAAATCTGCCTGCCCGGAAGTGAACTACGACCGGCATCTCTTTTGCAATCAGCTACACCAGTTGCTTGATGCGCTTCAAATCGAGGCGCCGTTTGATCTGGTTGGCTTCTCGTTCGGCGGCGCGACTGCGGCTAATTTCACAGCACAATATCCGCAGCGGGTTGCGAGGTTGGCACTCATCGCCCCGGTGCTGTGTTTCGAAGAAGGTAACGCAATGGTGCGGGCAGCGCGCCGCCCGCTGACCGGTAAATGGCTACTGCACTATGTAATCATGAAAAAAATGGCGGGGCGCGCCGCACGGCTTTGGTCAAGCGCTGCTGACCCGAGTCAGTACCAGCAACTTTTCCAGGAGCAGATCAGCAGGCCAGAATTCGAGCGCGCACTGGGGTCGTTCCTGCGTAGCGATGCATTGGGTGACTATACGGGCGTCTACCGAAGGCTGGGCGAAACCAATCGACGCGCATGTCTGATCTGGGGCGCGAGGGATGAAGATATACCGGCTGCGCACATCAGGCAAATTCGCGAATGCATGCCGCGCGTTGAATATCACGAGCTGCCGGGCATCAGCCATGGTGCGCTGTTTCAAGCGGCGGAGACAATCAACGCGCTGCTGATTGAGTATCTACGGCGCGATGCGGCGGCTTCATGAGCGCAGTGTGTGCAGCCATGTTATGGCGCTCAAAATATAATTGGGGCAAGCCCATGACCGCCCTCACCTCCATGAGCGAATCTGCGTATGCCGACTTTGCTGAACAATCCATCCCCGCCCATGCCGCCGAAAAAATAGCAGCCGGTCAGTGGTCGGCGCAAGCATCCATCGGGCTGGCGCGGCAGTCATTTAATGACTTGTTGCCGCAAGGTCTGGCGACGCCAAATCACTATTTTTTTACGATCAAGGATGCGGCGCAAATAGACGTCGGCATGCTTTGGATGGCGGCGCAAGATCGGGCCGGCCAGCGCATTGCTTATATTTACGATATCAGCATAAAACCGCAGCATCAACGCAAAGGCCATGCCACGCGTGCGCTCCTGGCGCTCGAAGATAAAATTCGCACTCTGGGTTTAGCCGGTGTGGCATTACATGTGTTCGGCCACAACACCGGCGCCCATGCGTTGTATGTAAAACTCGGATACCTGACGACCAATATTAATATGTTCAAACCGGTTAAAGCCAACCCGGTTTAACGTGCTTACCAGCCAGCGTATTGATGTATTGCCTTCCCGACATTTGCAGCGCGCTTGCGCACAATTGTTGTCTCATAAAAAAGTTATGTCACACCAAGGCAAAAAGGAAAAGGAAACAACCTGTGAACAAGCATGCGCACCAAAGTACAAACGCAAATAGGGTGACCGGTAACCTGCAACAGATTGTTGATTTCATTCTGGAGTTGGACAAGCTCAAAGGGGTGACGCGCAAAACCCGCTCAACAGGCCTTGATCGCTACGAAAACTCAGCCGAACATAGCTGGCAGATTGCGCTGCTGGCCGCCTCGTTGATGCCTTACGCCGAGCCGGGTGTTGACATCAATCGGGTGATTAGCATGTTGTTGGTTCATGACATCGGCGAGATCGATACCGGCGATACGATTGTTTATAACGAAGAAGGATTGGAGGAACGCAAGGCTTGCGAGCTTAAAGCGGTAACGCGGATTTTTGGGATGCTGCCAGACCCACAAGGCGCTGTTTTTTTAGCGCTATGGCAGGAGTTTGAAGACGGCGTCACCCCCGAAGCGCGCTTCGCGCACGCCGCAGATCGTGCTATGCCGATGCTGCTGAATCTAGCCAATGCAGGCCAAAGCTGGCGCGAAAACGGTATCAGCTATGAGCGCGTGGTGCGCCGCATGGAAGCGCCGATTAAGGCAGGCTGCCCGGCGCTGTGGGAATATTTGCTGCCTCGCCTTGAACATGCGCGCGGGCAGGGCTGGTTTGGTGGCTGAGTAGGGTTGGACTGCCGCTGGCCCAAACACGAGCACTGGCAGGGTGTTTCGGCTGAAGCCCCTTTTCGGGGGCAGGGCAATAAGCCTGGAGATAGCCGTGTTTATTGCCTTCTGAGTGGGCACGATGCGGTTTTAGAAGTGGTTTCAATGTGAGGTGATTTTTTAAGCTTGCGCTGCAGAGACTTCCTTAGTTACTGTTCACCACCTACTCTTCCAAACGATGAAGCATAACAAGTAAAATCCAGTATTGATGCTGATTCAAGCATGTTGTTCTGACCTGATTTTATTCGGTCTAGACTATCTAGGACTGAACCACGGGCCGCAGCATTGTTCGTTTCAATACTGCTAAACCGCTCCTAGCGGGTGATCGCCGAGAAGCGGTTTAGCAGTGATCATTGATGGCAAAATCCAGCGATCTTTATCGCTCGCTTTTTCCGCCTTCTTCCCTGGGTTTTTTACCTTCGTCTTTAGGTGGACTTTTAGCGGCCTTTTTTGCCTTCTCAGCGAGCGCCTTTTGAGTTACCGCTTTCTTGTCAGTGGCACGTTTTTCTTTGTCGTTCTTTTTGGCCACATCTTTTTTATCGTTATCGACGGTTTTTTTCCCTACCTCGGTGCGAGCTTTGGTGATCGAATTATTTTCTGCGGGTATTGTATTTTGCGGACGCACATCGTCACGCTGCGTTGGCGATGCGGGTTGCTCCCGGCGGGCTCCGCCATCCTTGGCAGACTTTTCTTGTGCCGCATTGGGGGCAGGCTTGTTTTGTGGCGCAATATTTTCACCTTGCACTGAAGGGTGTGGAGGCGTCGGCATCGGGGCTGCATGCGGCGGGACTGGTGCTGGAGAGGGGGAAGCCAGAGGTGCCACCTGAGTCCGCAAGAGCGATGCATCAGTCCGTACCGGCTGTGCTGGTGGTAGCGCAAGCGGTTTGCGTCCTGGTGTGTATGCCGGAATCGCCTGAGTAGAAATTACATCCGGCGCTTGCGCCTTAACCATAGGCTTCATCGCTGCTGCCAGATGCGCCTGTGCCGGAATCGACGCGTTTACGGCTTGGCCGGTAGCAGTTGCGCTCGCGGGCGCGATGATCGTTACGTTGGTGATGTTCGTTGTTTTGTTGATATTCGTTGTGTTGTTAACAATCGTCGTGCTGTTAATGTTTGACGTAATGCGCATGCCGACGTTGACTACCGGCGGCACACCCGTAACGACTGCGGGCGCTGTGCCGATTGGCGCAGGAATGACCAAACCGACACGAGAGCCTGGTGGGGGTGGGACAAAAACGCCCAGCGGTCCAATCGGGCTTGGACCCGCTATAACACCGGGACCCGCAATTGCAATTGAAATGTTCAGACTTGGCGACGGTGCTATGAACTGTACGCCTGGAGCCGCCCAAAAGCCGTTTATAAAGATGACCGACGCGCCACGATTTTCGTAATAAGGGTGAACCCATCCATAGCTAGGCTGAGGCGGTGGCGCCCAACGACCATGCGCCCAGATCCAGTTGCCTTCCCATACCCAGTAGCCACCGATCCATACTGCGCCATCAAAAGGCGAGGCTGGAAGCGATTCGACAAGCATCGGCGGCGGTGCCCAGCCAATAGCAATTGGCGCTGGCTGATAGTGCGTCGGCTCAACATAAACGCTGATGACGGGGCCCGGCTCTACATAGCGGTAAACGGGAGCGCGCTGTTCA
>JAYWCO010000396.1:0-20256 GCA_043780475.1 Burkholderiales bacterium
GCTGGGACACTCAGTCTAAGATGGCATTGAACGCCTGCCAGATGTGACCCGTGCTGGGATTGGCCTTGCTGCCTTTGCGTTGACCTGTCGATCTGGTCAATGCGCCAACCGAAAGTCTGTGGTCGAGATTGAAGGTAGCGCGCGTGCATGGGGTTAAGTTCGCGACACACCACCAGGCGATCCATGAGGTGATGGACTGGCTGCACTTCTATAACGAGAAGCGACTACACTCGACACTGGACTATGTCAGTCCGATGCAGTTTGAAGCAGCATGGCATGCGGATCAGTTAAAACAGACCGCATAACCGGCCCGGTTAAGGGATACGTTAAACAGGGGCAATGTCAGGTGCGGCAAATGATGTGGTCAGTGAGGAGTTAGTAGTCACGCGTGTTGGACGCCTAGCACCTGAAAAAATCTGCCCCTGTTTACCAGCGTGGCACTCGCGATGCGCGCCGTTAATCCGCGCATTCGCATTGTGCTCGTGGGTGACGGGCCCGAGGCTCCGGTGCTACGAGCTGTTCACCCGGATTTTATATTTGCCGGTATGCGAGTTGGCGATGATCTAGCGGCGCACTATGCGTCGGCCGATGTGTTTCTATTTCCAAGCGTTACCGAGACTTTTGGTAATGTAACAATGGAAGCGCTCGCCAGTGGCCTTGCCGTCATCGCCTATGATTAAGCCGGCGCACATCAACATATTGTGCAGGCTGAGTCAGGGCTACTGGTGCCGTTTGATCAGCCAGAAGCTTTCGTTCATGCAGCGCGTTCGCTGGCTGAAACACCGGGCCAAATAGCGGTGCTTAAACATCACGCTCGCGCCGCTGCCGAGTCACTTTCATGGGAAAAAATTATTGATGATCTGGTTGAAGTTTTGATCAAGGTGGCTGATGGTGAGACAATTGATGCAGCTGGGTTGGAGTCGGAGTCCGTACGGGGCCGGTGGAGCTAGGGCATCGCAATCACGTAGCAACCATGTAGAAACTACATCGTTAGTGGGTATCTAGAAACTGAGCTTCAAACTCAGCAGGTGGTAATGGCTTAGCAAAAAAGAAACCTTGATATTCATCGCAGCCCAGGTCGCGTAATACGCGATATTGTTCTTCTGTTTCCACCCCTTCGGCAACGACATTCAATTTCAGGCTGTGCGTCATGGCAATGATGGCAGTAATGATGGCTTCATCGTTGGGATCAGTACCGATATCACGGACGAATGAAGAATCAACCTTGATCGAGTCCACTGGCAGCTGCTTCAGATACGAGAGAGAGGAATAGCCGGTGCCGAAATCATCGATGGCGACGCTGACGCCTAACTCGCCGAGCTGGTTAAGCAGTGCGGCCGTATCATCGATATTCTTTAGCAGCATACTTTCAGTCAGTTCAAGCTCAACGGTGCGCATATCGAGCGACACCTGAGCAGCACAGGTAGAGATCGCGCGAATCAAGCGCTCGCCATCAAAAATCTGGCCGGGCGATAAATTAACCGCAAGTTGCAGATCAGGGTTACCTTTTTTATGCCATTCTGCAAGCTGATTAAAAGCGGTTTCGATGACCCACTCGCCAATCGGCATGATCAGGCCAGAGTCCTCCGCCACGCTGATAAATTTATCTGGCAAGAGCAAGCCTCGCCGCGGATGCTGCCAGCGAATCAGCGCCTCCACACCGGTGACGCAGCCCGTCGCAAAAGAAACGCGCGGCTGGTAATGCAGAACCAGCTCATCACGGCGCAATGCCAGCCGTAAATAATTTTCAGTCGAGAGCCGATCCTGGGCGCGCGCATTCATTTCATGCGAGAAAAACTGGTAGTTATTACGGCCTTTGGCTTTTGCGTCATACATCGCCACATCGGCATGTTTCATCAAGGTTTGCGCATCCATGCCGTCACTGGGGTATAAGCCGATACCGATCGAGCATGAGGTATTCAGATGCTGATTATTGATGAGGATCGGCGAAGCCAGCGAAGCAATCATTTTCTCGGCCACATTTTGTGCGGCCTCATCATCATCGACCGCAACATCTTGTAAGATCACCGCGAATTCATCACCCCCCAAGCGCGCCACCGTATCATTGGCGCGAATGCAGGCTGAAAGCCTTGCCGCAACGCGTTTCAAGAGTTCATCACCGACATCATGGCCCAGCGAATCATTGATCGTTTTAAAGCGGTCCAGGTCGATAAACATGAACGCCAGACGCAGGCGTTTTCGCGCTGCATTGGCGATGCCTTGTTCAAGTCGATCATTTAACAACATGCGATTGGGCAGTCCGGTAAGTGAGTCGCGGGTCGCTAAAAACTCCACGCGTTCTTCAGCCAGCTTGCGATTAGTAATATTGGCGCTGGTGCCGGTCATGCGCCGCGCGCGGCCATACTCATCGCGTTCGGTGACTTTGCCGCGTGTATGAATCCAGATCCATTCGCCTTGGTGAGCAGCGGTGCGATATTCAATATTCAAATCGTTATGATCGCCTTTGAGCGCATGCATCAAAGCAGCACGAAAACGTGCGCTGTCCTCAGCATGGCATTGCGCAATCACCTCCTCGCCGCGATAGCGGGTCTCAGTCGGCATGCCGCCGAGCAGAGTGCTCCAGCCCTGATTGAAATAAATAGTGTCGTGCGCCACATCCCAATCCCAAAGCGCCAGGCTGGACCCTGACAAGGCGAAATCGAGACGTTCTTTGGCAGCGCGAATTTCGCCTTCACTTTTTTTGCGCTCGGTAATATCGCGGCCCACACCGATACAGTAGCGTTTGCCATCAATGTCCAGCGGGCGGCCATGAAATGAATAAGGAACGGTATTGCCATCGCGATGACGCATCTGCGCTTCCATCGAAATATCATCACCGTGCTCAAATATTCGGCGTAACGCATCGGCGACGGCCGCCCGATCGCTGTCAGCGATGAAATCCAGCACGCGATGCGCGGTGATTTCGGTCGGGCTGTAACCGGTGTTGTGTTGAAAGCTGGAATTCCAGCGCACCATTTCACCGTTAACATCAAACATATAAAACGAGCCAGGCAGACTTTGAATAGCCGCGTCAGAAAATTCTTTTTCGGCCCGCAGCTTGTCTTCGGCTGCCTGACGAATCGTAATTTCATCTTCCAGCAGGTTCTCCAGGCGAACAAATTCAGCCGTCAAATGTTCAATACGCTGCTCGGCAGAAGACTTCGCACTGGGATCGTCGTTCACAGTCGGTGCGTTCAAGGCGTGCAGGCGGCGCTCGCGCCGAGCTTCTGCCCGCGCTTCGAGTCGCGCACCAATCAGGTTAGCCAGATTAGTCAGCGCCTCGGCGTCGACATGCGTCAGATCACGGCCCACGGTATCAAATACCGACAACACCCCGATTAATTCATTGGCGCGCGAGAAAATGCCGGCGCCCGCATAAAAGCAAAGGTAAGGCGGGCCGCCGACGAGTGGGTGGTCACGCAAGCGCTTGTCGGACAAAGCATCGTTAACGACAAACGGTTTTTGTGATCGTTTGGTGGGCAGCAGTGCGGGTTGATAAAAACAATCTGCTACCGAGAATTCAGAAATGGGTAAATGATGACGGGCCTTAAACCACTCCCGCCACTCCCGCCGCCCAGTTCGTGAATTCTCGCCTGATGAATTAGGTGTTTTCAGGAGCGAGATCGTGGTTTCAGCAGGGTCAAAAAAAGAAATGCCGGACATCGGCGCACGTACGGCTTCAGCCGCGCGGCGCGCAATATCATCAAACGCCGCTTCAGGCGGCGTATCCAATATTTCGTAACGCGCCAACGTATCGTTAGCCGCAGGTAAAGAGTTTTCGGGTGCGTTCACAGGATGGGAAAGAAAACAGCAGAAAAAATGACGGTAAATACATCACGATTTTGCATTCTACGCCCAGCGCATGACGCGGCACACAAACCAGCTGAATGGGGATCAAAGCGGTTTAGTGGTCGAGGGTCGGGTGATGCGTGCGTTGGTATCTCTTTACGCGCTCGATAAGTGCTGCTGCTACCCTCGTAATGTGACCATTACCGGGGCGTGATCCGAGGGGCGTTCCAGCTTGCGCGGAGCCAGATCAATGACCGCACTTTCACACACACTGGCCAGGTTGGGGGTGAGTAAAATATGGTCAATGCGCATGCCCAGGTTGCGCTTAAAACCATTCATGCGGTAATCCCACCAGGTAAAACTTTTTTCAGGTTGCTCAAACAAGCGAAATCCATCCTTGAATCCCAGTCCCAACAAGCCTTGATAAGCAACGCGTTCGGCATCCGTGCACAGCACTTGACCTTCCCATTGCTTGGGGTCGTACACATCTGCATCGGCGGGCGCAATGTTGTAGTCCCCCAAAAGTGCAACATCACCATAGGTCGCAATTTCCGTTTTCATAAAAGCCTGCAGCGCGGCGAGCCAGGCGAGCTTGTATTGATATTTATCCGAGTCCACGCTTTGACCATTCGGGATATACACACACACCACCCGAACACCATTGAGCGTGGCCGCAATCACGCGTCGTTGCTCGTCGGCGAAATTGAGCATGCCTTTAACCACATCTTCCGGTTTTGCGCGCGATAAAATAGCCACGCCGTTATAGGTTTTTTGGCCCTCAAACGCGGCGTAATAACCGATTTCATCAAACGCTTCCAGCGGAAATTTGCTGCTTTCGAGTTTTAATTCCTGCAGGCAAAGCGCATCCGGTTGATGCGTCTTAAGCCAGTCCAGCACATGCGGCAGGCGGACGTTAAGTGAATTCACGTTCCAGGTAACAAGTTTCATAACGGCTTAGGTGAGGTGGGAGGGAGCGCAGGCGCAGGTGCAGGAACTACAGCCGGTGATTTAGGCGCGGCTCGCGCATTGCCGAGCACATTAAAGCGCGGATAGCCAGCAGCATCCAGTGCGCTGTTCCATGTGCTCTCATTAAAGCCCACCACGCTGTTGGTACCCACTGCCAGCGTCGGCACATTAAGCTGACCCACCAGATCCTTCAATGCTTCCGAGGCGCCCGGATCGGTTTCTGGATTACGGTTTGAAAACGGCACGCCGCGTTTGCTCAGCAAGGCGCGGGCCTGGTCGCAGGCTTCACCACAGCTATTGGCATACAAGGTAACGGGATTACGCTGCACCGCATTTTTAACGATGAACGGCATATTGTCGTCATCGTTGGCCACCACATTGTCACCCAGCTTTTTTTTCTGTACGCCTTTCGCGTCTTTGGGCGGCGGCGCGTCGGAGTAGGTTATGTTGCCGTCTTTATCAACCCAACGATATAGGCCTTCGGCAGACGCCAGAGCGGCTGTCATTAAAAATGACATCAGCAATAAAGTAGTGAGAGGTGTCTTCATGCGATTTCCCCGAGATCGTGATTGGTGTGATTGAATTACGCGGCCAGTTGCATACCATTGTGGCGCAACAATGCATCGATTTCTGGTTTGCGTCCACGAAATGCCATAAACGATTCCAACGCCGGGCGGCTGCCGCCCCGCGCCAGCACTTCGCGCCGAAAGTTTGCGCCTGCGTCAGCACTTAATACACCGGCTTCTTCAAACGCGGCATAGGCATCCGCCGATAACACCTCTGCCCATTTGTAGCTGTAATAACCGGCCGCATAGCCACCACCAAAAATATGTCCAAAGGTATGCGGCATACGATTAAACGAAGCCGCCCGTATCACCGCGACTTCACGGCGCACGGCCTCCAGCAATCCCAGTGGTGATGAGCTGGCTGGATCAAAGTCGCTATGCAGTCGCATATCAAACAGGGCAAATTCGATCTGGCGCATGAAGCCTAAGCCGGCCTGAAAATTTTTGGCGGCAATCATCTTGTCGAACAGCGCGCGCGGTAGCGGCTCACCGGTATCAACATGACGGGTCATGTGCGTCAGCACCTCCCATTCCCAGCAAAAATTTTCCATGAACTGGGAAGGTAATTCAACCGCATCCCACTCCACCCCGTTGATGCCGGACACGCCCAATTCATCCACCTCGGTCAGCAATTGATGCAGGCCATGCCCAAATTCATGAAACAACGTAATCACCTCGTCGTGGGTAAACACGGCAGGCTTACTATTGACGGGAGGTGAAAAGTTGCAGGTTAAAAACGCCACCGGATGCTGGACGCCATTGGCTACGCGACGACGATTGATCGCATCATCCATCCACGCGCCACCGCGCTTGGCGTCGCGCGCATAGAGATCAAGATAAAACTGTCCAACCAGCGAACCATCCTGATTGCGCACATCAAAAAAACGTGCATCGACATGCCATGCTTCGGCGCTGGCCGCTGTCATCGTTACGCCATAAATAGTTTCTACCACACGGAACAAGCCCGCCAGCACCTGCGATTCCGGGAAATATTTTTTTACATCCTGATCTGAAAACGCATAACGCTGTTCGCGCAATTTTTCGGATAGATACGCCACATCCCATGCCTGCACTTTATCCATCTTGAATTCATGTTTGGCGAACCCGATCAATTCAGCCCAGTCGTTGATGGCAAACGGCTTTGCTTTCGCGGCCATCTCGGACAAAAAATGGATGACGTCAGCAGGCGTTTCGGCCATTTTAGTGGCGACCGATAATTCAGCAAAATTGGCAAAGCCCAGCAGCTTGGCGCTCTCGGCCCGCAGCTCAAGAATGCGCAGCATTACCGCGCTGTTATCCCATTTGCGATCAGCGCCCAGCTCAGAGGCGCGGGTAACATAGGCGCGGTACAGTTGCTCGCGCAGCGGCTGCGATTCAGCGTATTGCATCACGGGCATATAGGACGGCGCATGCAGGGTAAATTTCCAGCCGGGCAGCCCGTCTTTTTGTGCGGCATCCTGCGCCGCTGCTTTGGCATCATCAGGCAACCCGGCCAGCTCGGCTTCATCTGTAACCACCCACCGAAACGCATTGGTCGCATCCAGCACGTTATCGTTGAAAGTGGACATCAGCGTTGAAAGTTCTTCCTGCGCTGCCTGATACCGCACTTTTCTCTCATCACTGAGCTCGGCACCGCCCAAGCGGAAATCGCGTAATTCATTGGCCAGCGCCTGGCGCTGCGCAGGGCTAAGCGGGGTCAGCGAGTCTATTGGGGCAGCATGCGCGGCATGCTGGTGAATGGTTTTGTATTTGTTGTACAGCGCCAAATTTTGTGAAACGCCTGTCCAGTACTGCGTTACCGCAGGCAGCATTTCGTTATAAGCCTCGCGTAAGGCGGGTGAATTAGCGACTCCATTTAAATGACCGACAGCGCCCCATGCTCGCGACAGGCGCTCATGCACATCATCAAGCGGAGTGACAAAATTTTGCCAGGTCGGAGTAGTGTTATCAGCGATCAGCCGTTCAGTGGTGGCAAGAGCTGCCGCTATCAGGGTTTCGATGGCGGGCTGAATATGGGCAGGCGTAATAGCCGCAAAGCGCGGCAAGCCGCTGAAATCAAGTAATGGGTTAGCTTGGTTCATCAGATATTCACAATCAAAATAGTGGGTAACTCATTAGTTAAAATTGCCGCCTTCAAGTTCCAGCAGCGCCGCTAGCTGGGAAACACGATCTGCCCGTTGACCAGCGTATGGGTGACTTTGCCCTGTAATTCGCGGCCCAGGTAAGGGGTGTTTTTACCCTGACTCATCAGCGTTTGCGCGGTGATCACCCAAAAAGACTGCGGGTTAAAAATGCACACATCTGCAGCCGCACCATTCAAAAATTGCCCGGCCTTTAAACCCACCACACGGGCCGGATCAGAAGTGATTTTTTTCAGTGCCAATGGTAGCGGTACTTGCATGTTGTCCGCCCATTTAAGCGTCAAGGACAGTAGCGTTTCAAGCGCAGTTGCACCGGCCTCAGCTTCGCCAAAAGGCACATGTTTGGCATCGTCGTCATGCGGCGTATGGTCAGAGCAGATGGCATCAATGGTGTCATCCATGACACCACGGCTGAGCGCATCACGATCAGCCGGGCTGCGCAGCGGCGGGGTGAAGCGATACTGCGAATCAAAGTAGCCGATATCGCGATCCGTGAGCAGCAGGTGATGAATGCCAACATCACAGCTGATCGCCAGACCTGTCGATTTGGCGATGCGCACCAGCTCGACCCCCGCCGCGCTGGAAAGCCGGGCCAGATGAACTTTTGCGCCGGTCTCGCGCATTAGCGTGATGATGGCGGCGATGGCAACAGTTTCAGCGCTCACCGGGATACCCGCCAGTCCCAGGCGCGTGGCTACTTCACCGTCATGGGCCATCCCGTCAGCCGCGAGATACGCTTCCTGTGGGCGCAGCCAGACTGTATAGCCAAAGGTCGCCGCATACTGCAGCGCGCGATACAGTACCATGGTGTCGTGGATTGGATGATCGGCCTGAAAAAATCCGACGCAGCCCGCTTCGCGAAGCTCGGTCATCTCCGCCAGCTTTTTGCCGTTAAGGCCGAGCGTCAATGCGCCGAGTGGATAGACGCGGGCGAGATTCGCCATGGTGGCACGGCGCTTTAACATCTCGACCAGCCCAGGCTCATCGAGCACCGGATCGGTGTCCGGTGGACACACCAACGATGTCACACCGCCGGCGACGGCGGCGCGCATTTCGCTTTCAAGTGTGGCGCGGTATTCAAAGCCAGGTTCGCGCAAACGGGCACATAGATCGACCAGGCCCGGACAAACAATTTTGCCCGATGCGTCGATCACTTTGTCCGGGGTAAAGCCTTGGAGAACCTCGCCAGTGCTGGTTCCTGAGCCAGTGCCTGTACCTGTACTTGTACCCATGCCAACCACCAAACCATCGGCAATGTACAGCGAAGCGTTGTCGTTGCGGTTCGTCGCGGGGTCAATCAAGCGGCCATTTTTGATTTCAATTTTCATTTTTTCTTTTCGTCGATTTTTTCGTGACCTACTCAATTTCCATTCAGTTGCCAGCTAGTTTCCACTGAGTTTCTACTCGGTTGCCACTCAGTTACCAACAACCATCGCCATCACCGCCATGCGGACGGCAATACCGAAGGTGACCTGGGGCAAAATCACACTCTGCCGTCCATCCGCAATGCCGGATTCAATTTCCACGCCGCGATTCATCGGCCCGGGGTGCATCACGATCGCGTCAGGTTTGGCGCGTGAAAGCTTTTCCGCATTCAGCCCGTAGTTCCTGAAAAATTCATGCGCGCTGGGTAGCAGCGGGCCGGACATGCGCTCGTTTTGCAGGCGCAGCATAATCACCACATCAACCCCTTCCAGTCCGCGATGCATATTGTGGTGCACTGATACCCCCATCCGTTCCACTTCAGTCGGTATCAGCGTCGCTGGCCCGATCACCCGCACATCCGGGCAGCCGAGCGTGGTCAGTGCATGGATGCCGGAACGAGCCACCCGTGAGTGCAAAATATCGCCAACGATCGCGACCGAAAGATGGTGAAATGATTTCTTGTAGTGGCGAATCGTATACATATCCAGCAGACCCTGGGTGGGGTGAGCGTGGCGGCCATCCCCCGCGTTGATCACGGCCACACCGGCCTTTACATGCTGGGCAATCAGATGCGACGCGCCCGATTGCGCGTGGCGCACGATGAACATATCGGCGTTCATTGCCGCCAAATTATCAATCGTATCGAGCAGCGATTCGCCCTTGCTGGCAGACGACGCACCAATATTCAGGTTAATCACATCCGCCGATAAGCGTTTGGCGGCAATCTCGAAGGTGGTGCGGGTGCGAGTGGAGTTTTCAAAAAATAAATTGAACACCGATTTGCCGCGCAGCAGCGGGATTTTTTTTACTTCACGATCCCCCACGCTGACAAACTGATCAGCGGTCTCCAGAATCTGCTCGATGATGTTCTTGGGCAACCCTTCGGTGGTGAGCAGATGTTTGAGCTTTTTATCGGGGGTGAGCTGCGGGTTAGCTGTTAGCACAGTGGTTCCGTTTCTTCTTAATTATGATTTTGAATGAATATCAAAACGCAGCTTGCCGGTGACAGGATCGGCGACGAGGGCGAGCTCTTCATCGGCGGGCAGATTCATGGTCATGCCCAGATAGTCGGCACTGAGCGGTAGCGCGCGGCCACCGCGATCCACCAAACAGGCCAGCCGCACGCTCGCCGGACGGCCAAAATCAAATAGCTCATTGAGCGCTGCGCGAATGGTGCGCCCGGAGTTAAGCACATCATCGACCAATAAAATATCGCGGCCTTCAACACTAAAGCTGATGTCGGTCGATTTCTTTTGCGGGTGCAGGCCGATCTCCGAAAAATCATCGCGGTGCAGCGTTACCGCCAGCGTGCCGTAAGGATGCGGTGGGTGTGGGGTATTGCCCAGCAAGGCTCGCAGGCGTTCCGCTACCCACACGCCGCCGCTATGAATGCCGACAATCGCGGTCTCGGGCGGCAGCGTACCGATTTTCTCGGCGAGTATGGTGATCAAATGTTCGGCATCAAGCTGCATCGCGGGCTTTCATCGTTTGTGCGGTTCTAAGAGTGTCAAAATAAGATTGCAAAATCACTTGCGCGGCGGCAGCATCAAGCCGTACTTTTTGCGCACGGCCCTTAATACCCTGCTCAGCAAGCTGGGTGCTGGCTTCGTGGGAGCTTAAAAATTCATTCACATATTCAACCGGCAGGCGATGGCGCTCTTGCAAACGGTTGCCAAATTTTCGGGCCAGATGGGCGACCGGATGCGGGTCCACACCATTTTCGTAAGTCGGCTCGCCGATCACCAATAATGCGGGCTGCCACTCCTTCACCAGCGCATCTACCGCCTGCATCCGGTCGGCATTCGATTCCGCATGAATGGTATCGACCGCATGCGCGATTCCAATCATCGTATCGCCCACCGCCACGCCGATGCGCTTCTTGCCAAAATCAAAGCCCATCACCGATTGTGATACGGAGACCATCATGCGTGCCCCGCCGTATCGCTGAGATTGCCGTAGTTCAACCCCATCAAACCCATGGCGGCGGTGAGGCGGGCTTCATACGGCAGGTCAAACATCAGGTTCGTGCTGGCAGGCGTGCTGAGCCAGCCGTTGCGGCCGATTTCATCTTCCAGCTGCCCTGGCCCCCAGCCTGCATAGCCCAGTGTCACCAAAATACGGCTGGGGCCTTCACCCTTGGCAATCGATTCCAGAATATCTCTTGAGGTGGTCAGCCCGGTGCTCTCACTGACCTTGAGGGTTGAATGCCAATCGCCCACTGGTTGATGCAGTACAAAACCACGATCCATTAGCACTGGCCCGCCGTACAACACATTGGTTTCGCGTAAGCCGAGATTGGTGGGCGACAGGGTGATGGCGACCTGATCAAATAAACTCGCCAGGGTAATATCCATGGGCTTGTTGACGATCAAACCAATCGCGCCTTGTGGGGTGTGCTCGCAAATATAGGTAAGCGTTTTGGAAAAATGCGGATCAGCCATGCCAGGCATGGCGATTAAAAAGTGATTCGTCAGGTCGATTGAATTAGCTATTGCAGTCATCCCACGGCATAATTTACTTCCGTTATTTTACGCTTAACACCCCACAGACGCATCCCCTATTATGGAATCTTCTCTTTTCTGGTTCAGACGCGATTTGCGTAGCCATGACAATGCCGGTTTGCAGCGCGCGCTGAAAGCAGCAAAACGGGTTTATGCCGTGTTCATTTTTGATCGCGATATTCTCGATCAGCTACCTTCAAAAAAAGACCGGCGAGTCGAATTTATTTGGGAATCCATTGCCGAGCTGAAAGCGGCGCTGCAAGCATGGGGCGGTGATTTAATCGTTCGTCACGCTAGAGCCGAAACGGAAATTCCGCAGCTTGCGCGTGAGCTTAGCGTGGATGCCGTATTCACCAATCAGGACTACGAACCTGAGGCAGTCAGCCGTGATGAGCGGGTGTCCGAGCAGTTGCGCCAACACGGCATTGCTTTTCATCGCTGCAAAGACATGGTTATTTTTGAAAAGAGCGAGGTGCTGACGCAAGCGGGCGGCACCTTTAGCGTATTCACCCCGTATAAAAATGCATGGCTTAAGCGCTTGACGGACGATGATCTTGCGGCGCAAGAAATTGAGCCGTATAAAATGCATTTAGCCAAGCCATCCAAGCTAGCGCTGCTACCGTCGCTGGAATCCATGGGCTTTGAGCGCACCAATTTAATGTCGATGATGACGCCCGGCATGGCAGGTGCCGCCGCGCTGCTGGCGGATTTCAAGCAGCGCATGGCGGACTATAAAGAGGCGCGCGATATTCCCAGCGTGAAAGGGGTGTCGTATCTTTCGGTGCATAATCGCTTCGGCACGATATCAATCCGCGAGTTAGCGAGAGTTGCCTATGCTGCCAGCGTGGCAAAGCCAAAAGGCAAAAACATCGGCGCTGAAACCTGGCTATCCGAACTCATCTGGCGCGATTTTTATTTTCAGATTATCTGGCATCACCCGCACGCCGCCACCCGCGCCTATCGGCCCGAATATGATGCTCTGCAATGGGAAAATCGTGAGGATCTGTTTAGCGCGTGGTGTGCAGCGCGTACTGGCTATCCGATCATCGATGCGGCCATGCGCCAGCTTAACCAGACCGGCTATATGCATAATCGCCTACGCATGATCGTCGCCAGTTTTTTGACCAAAGATTTACTCATCGATTGGCGTAAGGGCGAGCAGTATTTTGCCGACCAACTCAACGATTTTGATTTATCCGCGAACAACGGCGGCTGGCAATGGGCGGCTTCAACCGGCTGCGATGCGCAACCGTATTTCCGAATTTTCAACCCCATCACCCAATCAGAGCGGTTTGATCCGCAGGGCAAATTCATTCGCAAATATTTGCCCGAATTAAAAAATATTCCCGATAAATTTATTCATGCGCCATGGCTGCTTCCCCCGCTGGAGCAGCAAGGGCGAGACTGCCTCATTGGTCGCGACTATCCAATGCCGGTGGTGGATCATGCCACGCAGCGTGATAGGGCGTTGGCCATGTATAAGCGGGTGAAGGCGCCGAAAGAAGATTGAGGCGGTAGTAAGCAGCGATGACTAATAAAAGCGGAAAATGAAACTCTCTTACCGGCGGGCGTCCTGGAGCAAAAATGGCTGAAAACACCCGCCAATAACAGTGTTTGCCCAAAAATATTTTAGTAAACGAAAGTAATGATGAAAACCTCTGTGCATCTAATGCGGGCCACACAGCGCAATTCCACCTACCCAACCTAACCCCAGGAAAACTGCCATGAAAAGATTTGCTGCGTATTTTGTCCCGCTCATTTTATTGACTTTAACCACCACGATGGCCTCGGCGCAGAGTAATCGCCCGCTGGAATTGGGCGTTGGCCTGTTCCAGCCGGATAAAGAAAAAAATGATGCGACCTATAAACCGCTGGCCGACTATTTATCCAAAAAGCTGGGTCGCGACGTAAAGCTGCGCACGGTGGATACCTGGGAAGGCTTGGCAAAATCACTGGCCTCATCTGAAACCGATATGGCGCTGATGGGGCCGTGGGGTTATGTGCTGGCTAATCATCAGGCGGGCGCTGAAGTCGTGGCAACGATTTTGTATCAGGGCAAGCCCGAATATTTTGCGATCATGGTCACCAGCCCGAAAAGCGGCATCAACTCCATCGAAGGCTTGAAAGGCAAAACCTTTGCCTTCGGCGACAAAGGCTCGACCTCAGGCTATTTGATCCCATTCTATGAGTTTTATAAGCGCGGCCTGGATGTCGATAAATATTTTTCAAAAGTGATCTATACCAAGCATCAGGCCATCGAAACGCAGGTCACTCGCGGCGAGCTTGATGCGGGCGCTGATTACAACCGCAATCGCGACGCGATGATTGAGCAAGGCTTGATCAAAGCGGGCGACAGTAAAATTTTCTGGACATCGCAACCCTTGCCCAATGATGCCTTCGCGGTCTCGTCTGAGCTGGCAAAAGACAAAGCCTTTACCGCCAAGCTGGTTAAAGCGCTGGAAGAAATTGGTGCTGAGCTAAAAGCGCAGCCGAATTTATTGCCGAATAATTACACCGGTTTTGTGGCGAAAGATAACAGGTATTACGCGCCGATTCGCGATGCAGGTTTGGCCACCGGCAAGCTGACGCCGGTTAAAAAGTAGGCAAGGAAAGTAGACAAAGCATGCTCAGCAAAACGCTAAGTCACGCATGAGCGATGATGACCGTCAGCCGGATGATCACGAACGCAGTATCAAGATTCGCCTGCGCATTTTTACGGCCTTGTACGCGGCATTGCTCATCGCTTGCTTAGCCAGCCTGATCCAGGCGGGTGATCTATCACTGGGCCGCAAGCCTTGGGAAAATCTGCAGCGTACGGCCGTGGAGCTTTCGCACATCAGCGCGCTGGATGTCTGGTTTGGCAATGAGCATCTGCAATATATAGCCGATGATGGCCGCATCCTGCGAGTTGAAAACCAGCGGGTTGCCGAGAAAAATTTTTTGATGGGCTTGGCCGATGCCATCTGGACCACCATCAAAATTGCCACCTTGGGCTCGCTTATCGCCGCCGTCGTGGCCTTGCCGCTGGGGATAGTGGCGGCAAAAAACATGGCGCTGCCCAGGCCGCTGGCGTGGGCGGCCAAGCTCATCCTCGATAGCGCGCGCTCGATTCACTCGCTGGTGTTTGGCCTGTTATTTGTGGGCATCATCGGTCTTGGCCCCACTGCCGGCATCCTGGCGATTGCCGCGCATTCGATGGGCACTTACGGCAAGCTTTACGCCGAAGCGATTGAAACCGTGGAGCGCAGTTTATTGGAGGCGGGCCTGTCGATGGGCGCATCGCCAATCCGCGTGCTGCTATGCGCGATCTGGCGCAATGTGTTGCCGAAATTTATTTCTACCCATCTCTATATTTGGGAATTCAATGTGCGCGATTCGACCGTGCTCGGCTTGATCGGCGCGGGCGGGCTTGGGCTGCTGGTATCGGAAGCCGTATCGTTGTTCCAATGGGGTCGGCTGGCGACCATTCTGATCGCCATCATCGCCATGGTGATCGTGTTTGATGCCATCTCGCGCAAGGTAAGGCAGGCCTTGCAGTAGCTGCTGTCAGCTACTCATACTCGCCGCCATGATTCCGCCACGATCTGACCGGCCATCGCCATAATCCTTCATTAAGCTGTAGTTGGATAATGAATGATGAGCAAGGCAAGGTATATTCATACCCGAGTGGATTTCAAACCCATATCAAACGCACGCCAAACAATAATCAGGAAAACGGGGACATCATGGTTAATCTGCGCAAATTTATAAAACCAGCATTTTTCGGCGGTGTGGTGATGGTGGCGTTGGGGGGTTGGTGGTGGAGCAATAGCCATAATGCTTCTGCACCGGCGGGTATGGGAGAATTGGGCGCCGCAGAAAAATTTGAAGCACTCGATTGCCAGGCACGCTATTTTGAATCTTCGCCAGCGCTTGCCGTGGTGTTTGCCGCGCCGCTGGACACACGCCAAAATTTTGCGCAGCGCATCTCGGTGCTGGATTTAGGCGATGCGCAGCCCGCCGGACGTGCCCGCAATGACGGCGACGCGGATGATGACAATGGCCCCCGAGGCAGTGGCAAGCGCGGCCCTAATCCGCCGCTGCCGGTATTGTCCACAGCGGTATCGCCCACAGCCGCTGGTAAACCGGTGAAGGGCGCAGCGCAGGCCAAAGAAGAAAAGACAAAAGCTGTCGATACCCGCTGGATCGTTGGTGACAACCCTCGCACTATTTATTTGCCGCATGTGCAGCCCGGCAAGCGCTATCGTGTCGCACTTAAGGCCGAGGTGGCTGGCGGCACCAAAGAAACTCTGGGCAAAGATTTGGTGTGTGAAATTACCGCTGAAGCCATGCCGCCGTCATTTTATTTCGCCAGTCGCGGCACCGTATTGCCGGCCAAACAAAATGGTGGTCTGCCGATTGTCACCATCAATGTGCCCGAAGTAGATGTGCAGTTTTTACGGGTTGAGCCCACCCAGCTGCCGCGCTTTTTGGAGCGCATTGTGGGCCGTAAAGCCAAGCTCAATAATGTAGATGATGCGGACGCCGCCAGCACCGTCGCCAATAATGAAGATGAAGAAAATTATTATGATTACGGCCGTCCGCGCGGCCCGCAGGGCGCGCTGCAAAGCTATGAGCTTGATACCTTCAAGGGGCTTGCCAAGAGCGTCTACATGGCGCGCTTTGTGGCCGATGCCCGCGAAAACCGTCGCAATATTACGCACTTGCCGGTAGAAGAAATCAAGGAGCTGCAAGAGCCCGGTATTTATATCGCAGTGATGAACCAGCCGGGCCGGTTTCGGCAGGAATATCAAACTACTTATTTTTATGTAAGCGATATTGGTATTCAGGTGCGCCGCTATGCAAATGGGCTGGATGCTTATGCCACGTCGCTGCGCAGTGGTCAGGCCATTCACGGTACGGAATTTCAGTTACTCGATGAAAACGGCAAGTCGATTGGTCGCGCCGAATCCGACGGTGACGGCCATGCGCATTTTGCGTTGAAGCCCAATCTGGCACGCGTTATTACCGCCAAGCGCGGCAATGAATTTTCGTTGCTATCCCTGATCGAGCCCGCGCTGGATTTATCCGAATTTGATATTGGCGGACATTTGCCGCGCGCCATAAAAATATTCGCTTATGCAGGCCGCGATTTATATCGTCCCGGCGAATCATTCGAAGCCGCCTTTGTGGTGCGTGGACAAGATGGTCAAACCCTGCCGCCCGCGCCGATTACAGTCACCCTGAAACGCGCCGATGGTAAAGCGGTGCAGCAGTTTATTATCAAGGCCGATGAAAAGCGTCCTGGTTATATGCAGCGCACCATTCAGTTGCCGCAGGATGCACAAACCGGTACCTGGACGCTTGAATCCCGCGCTGACCCCGCGGCGAAAGCACCCGACAACGTGATGCGGATTCAGGTTGAGGAATTTTTACCGGAGCGGATGAAGCTCGAACTCAAAAGCGAGCAGACTTATCTCTCGCCCGGCGATAAATTTGATGTTGATGTCGTCGGTACGTATTTATACGGCGCACCGGCAGCCGGGAATCGCCTGATGGGCAATGTTGTGACCGAGCGCAGTCGTAGTCCTTTTCCCAAACAATGGCCCGGTTTTGAGTTCGGTGATTTTGATGATGACAGCATCAAGAGTCGCAGCGATCTTGAATCCACCACGCTGGCAAATGACGGCACCGCTACCGTGAGCGTACCGTCACCGAAAAAAGAAACCCGCTCACCGCTATCGGTGCGCGCGTCTTTAAGTTTGCTGGAGTCGGGAGGACGCCCGGTGGTGCGCTCGATTGAACGCATTGTGTTCCCGGCCGAAAAACTGATTGGCCTACGTCCGCTGTGGAGCGGTAAATTTGTGCGCGAAGGCAGCAATGCCGAGCTGGAGGTGATTCGCAGCACCCGTGAAGGTGAATACGCGCCGCTGCAAAAAGCGATTCTGCGAGTGTTCCGTGAGGATCGTGATTACTATTGGGCATTCGATGATCAGCGCGGCTGGCATTCCGGCTTCAACGACAGCGATGAGCTGATTGATAGCCGCGAGTTTGATTTATCCAAGCGCACCAAAATAAATTTCCCGGTCAAGTATGGCCGCTATCGCGTGGAAGTACTGGATCGCGAAACCGGTCTGGCCGCTCGTTATCGCTTGTATGCAGGCTGGGGTGCGCAAGATGCCGAACTGGTCGGCAATCGCCCTGATCGGGTGCAATTGAAGCTCGACAAATCAGGCTATGCCGTGGGTGACAAAGCCAAGCTCACCATTGCGCCACCGCATGATGGTGAGGCATTGGTGTTGGTCGAAGGTGGCGAGGGCGTGCTGTATCAGGAGCGCGTCAATGTCAGCACCAAAGGCACGACCGTCAATATTCCGATTTCGAAAGACTGGAATCGCCACGATCTGTATATCTCGGCAGTGGTATTTCGAGCCGGCAACACCCGCGAAAAAATCACCCCGGCCCGCGCCCTGGGCTTGGTGTATTTGCCGATTGATCGCGAGGAGCGCAAGCTTCAGGTCAAGCTCACCGCGCCCGACAAAATTCAGCCCAATATGCCGCTCAAGGTGCGCGTTAAAGTGGATGGTTTGAAAAGCGAAGCGGCTACCGTTACCTTATCCGCTGTCGATATCGGCATTCTTAACATCACCAACTTTGCGTCGCCTGATCCATTCGATTTCTTCCTGGGCAAGCATCGCTATGCACCCGATGTACTCGATATTTACGGCAAGTTTATCGAGACCATGGAAGGCACCAAGGGCAAGCTCAAGTTCGGTGGTGATGCCAAAATGCGTGACACCAAATCAACCCCGAAAAAAGTCTTGCTGGTCGATTTATTTTCCGGCCCGGTCGCGTTGAACGCCCAGGGTGAAGCGGAAATCGCGCTCAATGTGCCTGACTTTAACGGCACGCTGCGGCTGATGGCGGTCGCCACCTCGGCCACTCATTTTGGCAAGGCCGACAAGGAAGTAATCAGTGCCGCCCCGGTTGTGGCTGAGCTTGCCATGCCGCGCTTTGTATCGCCAGGCGACAAAGCCACCATCGCGCTGGATGTCACCAACATGACTGAAGTGGCTCAAACACTCAAGGTGGGCGTGACCGCCACAGGCCCGATCAAATTGAGCGGCGATGCCAGCAGTGTTCAGTTGAAACCGCTGCAAAAGAAAACCCTGCGTTTTGCCGCTGAAGCCACTGATGCGGTGGGGTTCAGCAAGATTATTGTGAACGTTAAAGGTGGTGGTAAGGAGCCCATCAATATCAAACGCGAAGCCGCATTATTTATTTCGCCGCTCACGCCGGCCGAGCGCACTCGCCGCTTCCAGCGCGTGGCGCCAAATGAAACCGTCAAGCTGGACGCGGCAATAGTGGACGGCTTGTTTGCAGGCTCGGCGCTGGTCTCGGTCACACTCTCGACCACGCCGCCGATCAATGTGGCGGATCAGGTTAAAGGTCTGCTGGCATATCCCTACGGCTGCCTGGAGCAGACCACCAGCCGCGCGTTTCCGCATCTGCTGCTGGATGATGCGACGGCGATTTCGTTTGGCCTCAAGCCGTTCGCCCAAGCTGATCGTGAGCGCGCTATTGACCAGGCCATCTCGCGGATTTCCGGCTTGCAAAGCAGCAGCGGCGCATTCACATTGTGGGGTAATGAAAATAGCGGCGGAGCAGATGAGCCGTGGCTTACTGCCTATGTTTCAGAATTTCTGAAGACCGCCCGCGCGGCAGGTTATACGGTGCCTGATGCCATGGTCAAACGCGCGGATGAATATATGCTGAAACAATTGCAGCAGGTTGCCACCAGCTTCCCGCCTAAAGCCCAGCGCCCCGCTAATGCCAAGTCTGACAAAGACGGCAAGGCATTGCCCGATGATGCAATCACACGTGATTCATCATGGTGGTCGCAGTACCAATGGCGCGAGGCTGATCGCAACGGGCATCGCCGCTTCGGCGCGCTGGCCTACATGGGCTATGTGCTCGCATTGGATGAGCGTGCGCCGCTGGCGGCATTGCGTACCCTGTATGACGATTACAAAGACCGTTCGCTGTCAGGCCTACCGCTGGCGCAGCTTTCGATTGCACTCAAACGCATGGGCGATCAAAAGCGCGCCACCGCCGCACTTGATCTGGCCTTTGCTACACCCTACGGCATGACTGGCTATGAGTGGGAATGGCTGGGCGACTACGGCACGCCGTTGCGCGATACCGCGATGATGTTTGCTATCCTGGAAAAAAATAATATTCAGCACAAGCGCAAGGACAATTTAATTGCCGAATTAGCGCAGATGGTGCCGCGCGCACGCTGGCTGTCAACGCAGGAGCAAACCGCATTGCTGATTGCCGCCAAACAATTCGGCAGCAGCAGCAAAGACCCGTGGCAGGCCAGCCTGACGGTGGCAGGCAAAGTTGAGGCACTGAGCAGCAAGACCACCGAGATGCGCGAGTTTGATGTCACAAAATTAAAGAGCGGCATTGCGGTGACGAACACGCATAAAGACGCCATCTATCTGGCGATTGAAGCCGTCGGCCACACGCTTAAGCCGCGCGAATCCAAAGATGATCTGATTGCCATGCGTCGCACCTTGTATACGACGGACGGGGTAGCAGTCGGTGATCGGGCGCTGAAGGTGGGTGAGCAATTGATGGTGCATCTGGAAGTGACCACCAAGCGACGTATCGAAGATGGTCTGGTGGTTGATCGTATTCCGGCCGGTCTGGAAATTGAAAATATGAATCTCTCGCAAGGCAGCCGCATGAGCGACATCACCATCAAGCCGCCATCACGCAGCGATGGCTATTACGGCAAGCGCACTGTGCCCGGCCCGGCCGAGGCGATGGCTGATGCGCGCATCAAACACCGTGAATTCCGTGATGATCGTTTTGTGGTGGCGG